>NZ_LOSX01000070.1:0-187124 GCF_001521985.1 Burkholderia sp. RF4-BP95
GACCGTGAAACGACTCTACGCCGATGATAGTGCGGATTCCCGTGTGAAAGTAGGTAATCGTCAGGCTCCCTAAGCCAGAAACCCCCGCCCGAAAGGCGGGGGTTTTTGCATTGGGGCGGCGGAAATTTGTGGTGCGCCTAGCATGGGTCCCAGCTCGTGCCGAAAGGCTACACGGCAGCGGGCCTGAGTTGACCGGCCCGCTGCAATTGCAGCACGATCGTCGCTTGTCACCGTTACTAACGGTGCGGAGTATCGGGCACCGAGCTACCTAGGCGGATGGTGACTTGCGACGCCCACCATGGGCAATGCGCCGATCACATCGGCGTGATGATGAGTCGCTGGTGCTCGACAGTAATCCGGACGTGTTCTCCAGCCTCGAATCCCGCGTCCTCAAGCCATACGCCCGCCAATTTGATCCACGGGTAATACGTCGTGTTCAGTTTCCGGTGTGCTCTCTCTTCAGCCTTCCTTCTAATTCGCGATATCTAGCGAAGCTATCTTCTCTATCTCGCACGCTACGGATAGTTTAGTTCGTGGCTCATCTCATAAATCGATTTAGTTGCCAGGTAGCCAAACGGTGGAGTCAACCATGAGGGATGGACGTCTTTGGGCACCACGGTACGTCGATCGCCATTCTCCTGCGCGGTGGCCAGATCCATGGGTACATACAGGGCGCTTGAAGGTAATCTTCGGGGCTGGGATCGAGACTCGATAGAGAGGGAGATCGTTGGTAAATGGAGGGCGTGCGTCGATCTTGAAGAAAGCGTTCGACGATTTTGTGGTGCGCCAGCGTCGGCGTGCGTTGCGAGATCTGTTCAAGCAGCGAAGGCACGCAATCGAGCGGCTTTTTGATGGCGCCTTGGTACATGCGCGGGATCTTTGCGGGGAAGCTCGCGGCACGGCGATCCGAGTCGGTGCCAGTGGCGAGTCACCAAGCGGATGCAGCCCTTGCGCCGTGGCTTCGATCGGGCCGTTGCAGGAAGTCCGAAGACTCCTTAAGGCACTTATAGTGCTGCGGTCTTATAAAGGGTCTAACCAGGATGATTTAGTGATCTCGAGCAACTTTGACGTCGCGATTTTGTGCATTGAAGCAACATTTGCGCAGCGGCGCGAGTTGGGCCAAGCTCAAAGCTCTTGGGATCCGGTGACACCGGCGCATCGGGGATTCGTCCGAGTCAACAGCACTGCGCGACGATGTTACGCTGCCATCACCGGTCGTACACTTCACAGCGGTATACTTTCGGACCTTCCGCCTACGGCAGCCCCCGGGGTGCCCGCTAGAACAGTTCCCCGAGCAAGCAACGGGGTTCGGCAACGTGGTCGATGCTAGTGTTGTTTCGATAAAAACCCAAATGGCTATGTCTCTATGAAAATCGAGCGGGATGCTTTGTTGAGCATGACTGCAGGCCCCGCGCGCGCCAAGCTGTTGGGCTCCTTTTATACACCCGAGGTCACTGCTGCGACGTTGGCGCGATGGGTGATCCGCACGGGTGGCGATCGTATTCTTGAGCCCAGTGCTGGGAACGGCGCCCTTGTAAAAGCGGCGCTCGCGCGAGTCCAGGAGCTAACCCCAGTTCCGGCTTGCGATATTGTCGCCTTTGACATCGATCCTACGGCGATCAGCGAACTTCGTAGCAAAGATTTTCCTCGAACTACTATTGTTGAGGCAAATTTCTTGCATCAAACCGCCTCCGAATTCAGACCTTTTGACGCGGTATTGGCTAATCCGCCTTTCAATCGTAATCATTCAATTCCAGAGGAGGCAAGAAAGTACCTCAGGCAGCGCTTTGCTACCCATGGTGCGTCTGGTCTTTGGGTACACTTTCTTGTGCATGCGACCGAATTTCTCAGGGTAGGCGGGAGATTGGCATTTATCGTACCTCGTTCGGCTATTTTTACGAAGCATGGAGATGCGTTGTTAAGACGGATTTCAGACCAATTCCGCTCTGTGGGCATCTATGAGCTTCCCAGTCGGCCGATGTGGAGTGCGCCCGCTGAGGAGGCCGGTGCGGTAATTCTCGCTGACGGTTACAAAGAAGGTCGTGCCGAGACCTATATGCGTGGCTATATTACAGCGGAAGGATTGGCTATTGATCATGTAGACGCCCCAAGCCCGTCTTTTGAAGCAATCGAACAAGCTGTTGTTAGATTGGGAGAGATTGCATCGATATCAATTGGGGCAGTTACAGGACGTAATAAAGTTTTCCTTCTATCCGAAGCAGACCGTAGAAGTGCTGGAATAAATCTAAATAATGTAGTGCCCGTGGTTTCGCGAACTGCTCAACTACGAGGCGTATGTTTAGACAGCGCAGAGCTAACGGAGTTGGCTAAGGAAGGGCATAAAACCCTACTACTTCGTCCCACTCGCTTTAGCAAGAGAATTAGAGACTACCTCGAAGCGATTCCCGCCGCCGATCTGGAGTCAGTCGTTTGGTTCAAGAAGCGCAATCCTTGGTGGTTGGTGCAGATTGAAGACCGGTACGACGCGGTATTCACGTATATGAACGACGGGGGGCCGCGCGTAGTGTTACTCGGACAGGGCATCGTCTGCACGAACACGCTACACCGAATTGCATTTAATGAGATGCTACATCGTGAACAAAAAGCTGCAGCGGCACTCACCGTTCTCTCGACCTACGGCCAACTTGCAGCTGAAAAGATCGGACGGGCGTATGGTGGTGGCCTTCTGAAGTTCGAGATTGGCGAGGCGCGTAGAATTCCAGTGTTAAACATCCCCTCGGTTTTTACTGATAATTTGTTGGCTGATGTTAATCTCGCCCTGCGCGAAAATAATCGATGCTTGGCCCGGGACTTGGTTGATAGTGCGTATATGCCAAAGTTGTTCGGGAGAAAATGGGAGCGGATCAGAGCGGAACTACAGTCCGAGCTTGCAGACGCGCGAAAAAAAAGGCGAATCGCTGTGACAGGCCAGGAGACTTAATTGAGCGAAAAATTCTATTTCGAAGCTGATGCAGCAATTGTCACGAGATTGGGGCGAGAGTTGGTCTCGAAGCAGGAAACTGCATTAATTGAGCTAATTAAGAACAGTTTCGACGCGGATGCTACCGAGGTGTCAGTTGTTTTTTCAGAAAATTTTGGAAGCCCTTATCTGGAAATTCGCGACAATGGATCGGGTATGTCGCGAGATGACGTCCTGTGCGGATTTTTGAGATTAGCGAGTGACTTGAAAATACGCTCTCCGTATTCGCCAAAGTTTAAGCGGCAGCGGGCAGGGCGAAAAGGTATTGGCCGTTTTGCTACCCATCGTTTGGGTGATCGACTTGTATTGACAACACGTCGCCGAGAGGATGTTACAGGGCTCAAGCTGACCGTCGACTGGGCCGGCTTCACTTCAGGACGGGCACTAAGCGAAGTGCCGGTAATCCTCGAGGACATGTCGGACTTGGAACCAGGCACAACCTTACGGATGGAGTCATTGCTCGACGAATGGTCTGACGCCCAAATTAGGCGATGCTGGCGCGGTGTTCTGTCACTACAGCAACCATTCCCTGTCGCTCCAATCGAATCGAAACCGGACGCAGATCCTGGTTTTACCGTTAAGTTTCTTCGAGAGGACCAGTTGTTTCATGACGAAACCGTCGTTGCTGATCTGCAGACGGAGATTCTCGACCATCTACACGCGATCGTTGAACTGAAAGTTGATTCTGCCGGAGCTTCTGCATGGAAAATTTCGCGGAATAGATTTGATGAACCCTTCGACTGGCAACCAGTTTATGCCGACGGACCGGATGCTCGCGTTTCATCGTGTGTTCATCTTAAGAACATATGGATGAAGGCCTATTACGTCATTCTGGATCCATCGCTGCTTCCGGCTCTTGTCTTTGCGCGCGTTAGAGACGAACTTGCAAGCAGGGGCGGTATTAGGTTATACCGTAATGGCTTTCGAGTCGTGCCCTACGGTGATCCAGACAACGATTGGTTGCGGCTGGATGAAACTTATGCCAAGCGAAGTATTTTGGTTCCTACGGCTAACCGAAATTTTTTTGGTGTCGTGGAGGTGCAGGACGTCGACGGAATACTCTTTGAAGAGCACACGTCGAGAGAAGGCCTAATTGAAACGCCAGCTTTTCTTGAACTTAAAGACCTTGTGTCGACGGTTCTTATTACGGCTGCGACTCGAATTGCCGCAAGTCGTGGAAGAAAAACGAAAGCAGGGGCGAAGCCGAGGCATTCCACGGGTTCTAGTGATAATCTCGAACGATTGAAAGCCGCAGTTCTTGCCACTAAATCTGCAGCGGAGAAAGTCGGAAATCTCTCTCAGCTACCGTCAGCACCTACCGAAAACGTATTGGAGGTTATCCAGAACGCTGCTGCTGCTGCTGAAATAGTCGTCGAAACGCAAAAGGGTATCGAAGCGGCGCAAGCTGAACTCGCGGACGAAACGTCTATGCTTCGTTTTCTGGCAACGCTTGGCATGACTACGGCCGAATTTAGTCACGAAACAGGAATGACGTTTGACGCATTCAGACTTGATTTTGATCGAGTATTGGAGATTGCCTTGGAAGCGGAGGGAGGGAATCCTCTATTCGCAGCTCAGGCGACAAGGGCGCGCTCGATGCTATCGCGGCTCGATACCCTAACTTCTTATCTAAATGATTTGGCCAGCGCGAGGTCGGCTCGTGGGATGCGCGCCATTAGCTTAAGTAAGACGATCGAACGTTTCCATGCCGGGATTCGTCAGCAGGCCGAGTCGCAATCGGTGTCACTCGCGATCGCGTTGCCGTCGTATGATCCATTGTTCGCAACACCCATGCACGAAGCGGAACTCGCGTCGGTGCTTCTCAATTTATACACAAACGCCGTTAAAGCGCTAAAGCGATCGGGAAATGTTCGTCGAATATTAATCGTCGGTGATCGAATTAATGGGCCAAAATCCCGTGTCAGATTGCGATTTTGTGATTCGGGTGATGGTATCCCTGATGAGTATCAGGAGCGAATATTTGATCCATTCTTCACCACAGGCGTAGCACCATCAGGTGGTGCGCCAGATGGCGACCATGCTCGTGGAACTGGGTTGGGACTATGGATTGTTCATCAAATTGTCTCAAATGCCGGCGGGGAAGTTTCATTGGAAACTCCCCCCGCGGGATTCGTGACGTGCTTCGAAATTCAGCTTCCTGCTGAGGACGATGATGGCCAATGATGATATCTGGATTTTTGTTGATGACGCCGCGAGCGAAGCACAGGCGTTCGCCGATGCTCTATCTGCTAAAGGTGGTTTTGGCGTCGAGGTGATGACACCGGATATGGCACGTTCTGCTCTCTTGTCGGGCGAACGTCATCCTGCGGGTGTTTTGGTAGATATCGACTTATCTTCGATTCAGGGCGAAACGGGAACGGGGCCGGGAATTGCTCAAGATATTCGTGTAAAACAACGAGCTGGGACGATTCCAGAATACCCGATTGTTCGTTTCGCTGCGCTTGCGCCGGTGCAGAAGAATGTGCGCGGAGATCCAACCAGTGACGATTTGTTCGATCTGAAAGTACAAAAAGAAGCTGTGCAAAGAGATATCGATGCGGTTATTGCTGGATTGAGAGGGATTCGGCAAGTTTACGATGCACTGACGAGTGTGGAAAAGATCGATGAATCATTTTTTGCCAATATAGTGGGATGTTCTCAATCTGATATAGAAATTTTAGGTCATGATGGATTTAGGGATCGTTTGCTCTCCAGTCTACAGACCGCGGCGCATGTCGCTGCAGGCGTGTATGTGCGTAGTTTTTTGACGCCGCCCGGTCTTTTGATTGATGAAGGTCTATTGGCAGTTAGACTGGGAGTGGATGCACAACGATCGGATAAGGCATGGAAGGAATTCGTAGCGACTTTGCCTTTTCAGTTTCGCGGTGTTGGGGGGGCGTATTTCATCCGTTGGTGGGCTCGCGGTCTTGACGCTTGGTGGTTTGAAAGGATCAGCGCGGATGTTCCATTGGTCAGTCTAACAGCTGAACAGCGAATTGATACACTTCAGGAGAAACTTAAGATCGAGGGACTTGTTGCGCTGCAATTGCCCGAGGGTAGTCCAGGCTCCCGCCCATGGCGCTTCTGCCAACTTTGCCGTGAGCAGGACCCTCCTATAGATTTCCCGATTGATGCGACGGACGCAGTCCGAGTTACCCTGAGATCAGACATACCCTCATGGGTTGATCAGCCCTATGCGTCTCTTAAGTTCGCCTGCCAAGAAAAGGATGATTTGAGGTTGAGTCGGAATGACATTTTGCGTCTTTTGAGAAAATATAAATAATAATCATGTCCTGGGACCAATTTTCCGATGATTTTTGCGAATTTGCCACGCAACTATCTCAGGAGGTGACCACGCAGCCTACGGCTAATGGATTGTTTACTGTTCTCGGTCATCTTACGCAGACTTGGAGCGCTAGACGTGAAATGACGGTTAGCCACGGTATCCCATTGCCTTGTCCGAGAAAGAAGGGATTGCATCCTCACAATAGTGATGTGGTGGATGCAGAAATCAGATTTGCGTTTGAGCTCGGGCGTAATTGGGACGTGGACCACCTCCCCCATCGTGCTGATTTCCAGGTGAAAGTTTTGGGGAAATTGGAGCTAAACAACTGTGTTATCGATCTTGAGGACCATTGGCGAGTCGATAGTCATACGTTTCCTACTGATCCGCCTCCGCATGAACCTCATCCATATTTCCATTTTCAGCGGGGTGGTCATGCTCAAGATGCGTTCGCGGCGCAGGCAGGGTTCGTGCCGGGGAGTGATCTAGATAACGTAGTTACAACAGATTGGAAAGGGTTGCTTCAGACGCCTGGCCCCCGCGTCCCGTTTGCCCCGCACTGTCCGATTCTAGCGATAGATTTTTCTATTGGGCAGCACGACGGTGCTGTATGGAGGCGACTAAGAGCTCTGCCGGAATATAGAAATATTATTGGACGTGCTCAGGAACGGTTATGGGCACCTTTCTTCGCCGGGCTTACTGACATAAAGGTAAGGGCTCGATGGATGGGACCAGTTTTCGTGTCTTAGGCATGTGCTGTGCGATGCAGATACATACAAGAATGTTGAGCCAATTACGATCGAACCGGCGGCACTCAATTGGGACGGCGGGGTTGCTTTGGGGCCTGCGAGTGGTGCCCCCGGTTCCGTGAGGGGCTCTATCGACGATCGCCCTTTCGTGTCGCCTTCGACGCGAAATTGACACCTTTTGATATTTGACACAACAGCCCAGCAGAGCAGCGTCATGTGCGGGACGATTGGGCTAGGGCTATCGCACTTTTGCTGGGGCGAGTTGTGGCTGCCACGTGCTGCGCGGCACGCCATTGTTGATGCTCGACGAGCTGGCAGGGGAAACGAGCGGATGTGATGTAAATCAACGCATGCCTAGCGCTTAGCGATGTGGCGACCCATGCGAGCAAGTCCAAGTTTTGGTCAAGCCCGGACCGGAAAGAAAATGCGCCGCTTGAAGAAGCGGCGCATTATATTGATTTGAAATGGGATTTCGGTCCGACGGAAGTGATGCGACACTTGACCTACGGATCAAGCTCTCGAGGGCCGGGCATTCGTCAACCTCAAACGTCAATATTCCCCGCCCGCAACGCATTCGACTCGATAAACGCCCGCCGCGGCTCGACATCATCGCCCATGAGCGTAGTAAAGATCCCATCCGCAGCAATAGCATCCTCGATCTGCACACGGAGCAGACGCCGCACTGCCGGATCCATCGTCGTTTCCCACAGCTGCTCGGGGTTCATCTCGCCGAGGCCCTTATAGCGTTGTTTGGAGACGTTGCGTTCAGCATCCGCCAGCAGCCACTTCATCGCGCTCTTGAAGTCCGCGACAGCCATGCTGCGCTCACCGCGCTTGATGACCGCACCTTCCCCGATGAGCCCCTTGAACGTATTCGCGGTGGTTACGAGCTGCTGATAGTCCGCCGTGTGCTGGAATTCCTGGTCGATGACCGAAACCCGAACGTTGCCGTGATGCGTCCGCTCGACATGCAGCGCCCGCTGTTCGCGAACCGGGTCATACGAGGGCACAACCCGTACTTCGTTCTTCAAAGCCTCATCATGCAACGCCGCATGCAGAGCCTTCGCCGAAGCCTCGGTCGACTCCTCGTTGGAGAGATCGATCACCACCCCATCCATGACCGCTTCCAGCGCGGCCGGGTCATACAACCGGCTCAAGCGCTCGATCACGCTCTGCGACAGCAGATACGACCGCGCCAACTCCCCAAGCGCATCGCCCGAAATCGCCGCCGCATTCTCCCCAGGCACCAGCTCCGACCCTTGCAGCGCCAACCGCAGCATATGCGCGTTCAACTCCACGTCATCCTTCAGATACCGCTCGTCCTTGCCCGCCTTGATCTTGTAAAGCGGCGGCTGCGCGATATACACATACCCGCGCTCGATCATGTCCGGCATCTGGCGATACAGGAACGTGAGCAGCAGCGTCCGGATGTGCGCACCGTCGACGTCCGCGTCGGTCATGATGATGATGCGGTGATAGCGCAGCTTCTCGAGGTTGTAATCATCCTTGCCGATGCCGCAGCCAAGCGCGGTCACGAGCGTGACGATCTGCTCCGACGACAGCAGCTTGTCGTAGCGCGCCTTCTCGACGTTCAGCACCTTGCCGCGCAGCGGCAGGATCGCCTGGAACTTGCGATCACGCCCTTGCTTTGCCGACCCACCTGCCGAGTCGCCCTCGACGATGTAGATTTCGCACTTGGCCGGATCCTTCTCCTGACAATCCGCGAGCTTGCCCGGCAGCCCGACGCCATCGAGCACGCCCTTGCGTCGCGTCATCTCACGCGCCTTCCGCGCAGCATCCCGCGCCCGAGCAGCCTCAACGATCTTTCCGCAGATGATCTTCGCGTCGATCGGCGTTTCCAAAAGGAATTCTTCCAGCGCCTTCGCCACAACCTCTTCAACCGGCGCACGAACCTCGGAAGAAACCAGCTTGTCCTTCGTCTGCGAGCTGAACTTCGGCTCCGGCACCTTCACGGACAGCACGCACGACAGCCCTTCGCGCATGTCGTCGCCGGTCGTCTCGACCTTCGCCTTCTTCGCGATTTCGTTGTCGGTGATGTACTTGTTGATGACGCGCGTCATCGCGGCCCGCAGGCCGGTCAGGTGCGTGCCGCCGTCGCGCTGCGGAATGTTGTTCGTGAAGCACAGCACGTTTTCGTTGTAGCTGTCGTTCCACTGCATCGCGACTTCGACGCCCACGCCGTCCTTCTCGCCGTTGGCAAAGAAAACCGTCGGGTGCAGGTTGGTCTTCGTCTTGTTGATGTACTCGACGAAGCCCTTCACCCCGCCGGCGAACGCGAAATCGTCTTCCTTGCCCGAGCGCAGGTCCGTGAGACGAATCCGCACGCCGTTGTTCAAGAACGAAAGCTCGCGCATCCGCTTCGCGAGGATGTCGTAGTGATACTCGACCGTGCCGAAAATGGTCGGATCGGCCATGAAGTGCACTTCGGTGCCGCGGTTCTCGGTATCGCCAACCACATGCATCGGCGACACTTCCACGCCGTCCACGGTCTCGAGCACGCGATCCTGCGCGATGCCGCGATGGAACTCCATGAAACGCTTCTTGCCGTCGCGGCGCACGGTGAGGCGCAGCCAGCTCGACAGCGCGTTCACGCACGACACGCCCACGCCGTGCAGGCCGCCGGACACCTTGTAGCTGTTCTGGTCGAACTTCCCGCCGGCATGCAGCTCGGTCATCACGATTTCAGCCGCGCTACGCTTCGGTTCGTGCTTGTCGTTCATCTTCACGTCGGTCGGAATCCCGCGGCCGTTGTCGGTCACGGAAATCGAGTTGTCGGCGTGAATCGTCACGTGGATGTCATTGCAGTACCCGGCCAACGCTTCGTCGATCGAGTTGTCGAGCACCTCGAATACGAGGTGGTGCAGACCGGTGCCGTCAGACGTGTCGCCGATGTACATCCCGGGGCGCTTGCGCACCGCTTCCAGACCCTCGAGGATCTGGATCGACGAGGCGCCGTAGCTGCTGTTATCGGGTTGCGAATTGTGCTGTTCACTCATGGATATCTTCCGGTTCTGCGAGGCCACTCTCGTGGCGGCGCGGTGCGTTTCAGCGAGAGAAATCGCCGGGCCGCTCCAGTTTCCTGGCCCGTCCGAAGCGCCGAAAAGGCGCCAAAGGGACGGGTTGTCGGTTCGCCATAAAAACGCCAAAGGGGCTTGCCGCCCCCTGGTGTGTATCGTGATGTCGAGCGCGTCAGATGCGCATCGGCATCACGACATACTTGAACTCGTCGTTCTCGGGCACGGTAATCAGCGCGCTCGAGCTGGCGTCGCCGAGGCTCACCTGCACGGTGTCGACCTTCAGGTTCGCGAGCACGTCGAGCAGATACGTGACGTTGAAGCCGATGTCGACGGTATCGCCCTGGTAGGCGATTTCCAGTTCTTCCTGCGCCTCTTCCTGATCGGCGTTGGTCGACATGATCTTCAGCTGGCCCGGCGCGATGATGCAGCGCACGCCCTTGAACTTGTCCGAAGTCAGGATCGCCGCGCGCTGCAGCGAACGCTGCAGCTCTTCACGGCCGATCTCGAACGTGTTCTTGTGCGCCTTCGGGATCACGCGCTGGAAGTCGGGGAACTTGCCCTCGACGAGTTTCGACACGAGCTCGACCTGGCCGAACGTGAACTTGGCCTGGGTCTGCGCGATGTCGATGGTGACGGTGTCGTCGATGTCCTCGAGCAGGCGCTGCAGCTCGAGAATCGTCTTGCGCGGCACGATGACTTCCTGGCGGCCGAACGTGCCGCCTTCGAGCTTCATCGACGAGAACGCGAGGCGGTGGCCGTCGGTGGCCACGGCCATCAGCTG
Source organism: Burkholderia sp. RF4-BP95 (assembly GCF_001521985.1). Taxonomy (NCBI): domain Bacteria; kingdom Pseudomonadati; phylum Pseudomonadota; class Betaproteobacteria; order Burkholderiales; family Burkholderiaceae; genus Burkholderia; species Burkholderia sp. RF4-BP95. Next base: position 10,832 of record NZ_LOSX01000070.1, read on the forward strand.
GTCGCCGTCGACGACGAGCAGCATGCCGTTCAGGTAGTAGCGGATGTCCTGCTGCGCCATCGCGAAGTGGACCATGCCGAGCAGCTGGCGGAACGACTTCTGCGGGACGGTGAGCGTGGCGCCGAAATCCTTCGCCTGCGCGACGGTCGGGAACTCGTCGGCCGCGAGCGTCTGCAGTGCGAAGCGGCTCTTGCCGGACTGAACGGTGAGGCGCTTGTCGGCGAGCGACAGCGTGACCTGGCCGTCAGGCATCGCGCGCAGGATGTCGAGCAGCTTGCGGGCCGCGACGGTGGTGGCCACCTGGTCGCCGCCGACGCCGAAATCGGCGCGCGTGGTGATCTGCAGCTCCAGGTCGGTCGACAGGAATGAAACGTCCGGGCCGTTCTTGGTGATCAGCAGGTTGGCGAGGATCGGCAACGTATGGCGGCGTTCGACGATGCCGCTGACCGTTTGCAGCGGCCTGAGGAGTGTGTCTCGTTCGGTCTTGACCAGTTGCATAGAGTTCCTTCGTTGAGTAACGGCCTGCAGCGCAGCAGCCTCGCAGCGCCCCGCCGGCCGGGCTCTTGGCCCGCCACCACCGGGGCGGTCAAACCAGTATTGTGCCTCAAAACCGAACCGCCCCCCTTAAATTGGGGCGGAGGCCGAATTATCAAGCGCGGTGCGCGCGCTCAGCCCTTCAGCGTCTGCTCCAGCACGTGCAGCTCGTGGTTGAGCTGCGCGTCCTTGCTGCGCTCGTCCGCGATCTTGCGCACCGCGTGCAGCACAGTGGTGTGATCGCGCCCGCCGAACAGCTCGCCGATTTCCGGCAGGCTCTTCTGCGTGAGCTCCTTCGCCAGGTACATCGCAATCTGCCGCGGCCGCGCGATGTTCGCCGGACGCTTCTTCGAATACATGTCGGCGACCTTGATGTTGTAGAAGTCGGCGACGGTCTTCTGGATGTTCTCGACCGAAATTTGCCGGTTCTGCACGGTCAGCAGGTCCTTCAGCGCTTCCTTGGTCAGCTCGATCGAGATCTCGCGGCCGTGGAACTTCGAATACGCGAGGATCTTGCGCAGCGCGCCTTCGAGCTCGCGCACGTTCGAGCGCAGGTGCTTCGCGACGAAGAACGCGACGTCCTCCGACAGGTTCACGCCTTCCGACTGCGCCTTGCGCATCAGGATCGCGACGCGCATTTCCAGCTCGGGCGGCTCGATCGCGACGGTGAGGCCGGAGTCGAAGCGCGAGATCAGGCGATCGTCGATGCCCGAGATCTCCTTCGGATACGTGTCGCTGGTGATGATCACCTGCGCCTTGTTCGCGACGAGCGCCTCGAACGCGTAGAAGAATTCCTCTTGCGTGCGCGATTTGCCGGAGAAGAACTGGATATCGTCGATCAGCAGCAGGTCGAGCGAGTGGTAATAGCGCTTGAAGTCGTCGAACGCCTTGCGCTGATATGCCTTCACCACGTCGGACACGTATTGCTCGGCGTGGATGTAGCGGATCCGCGCGCCGGCCTTGTCGAGCAGCAGCTGGTTGCCGATCGCGTGGATCAGGTGGGTCTTGCCGAGGCCAACGCCGCCGTACAGGAACAGCGGGTTGTACGAGATGCCGGGGTTGTCCGCGACCTGGATCGCGGCGGCGCGCGCGAGCTGGTTCGCCTTACCCGTCACGAAGTTGTCGAACGTGAGCACGGGGTTCAGCTTCGAACGTTCGTACATCGAATCGGCTTCGCCGCCGTTCGCGGGTGCGGCGCCGGGGCCCGGGCGCCACGTGCGGCGGCCGGCGGCTGCTTCGTGCGCGGGCAGGCTCGGCAGGTCGATGTCGGCGTCGTCGGCGTTCAGGTGGTGCGCGGCGGCCGCCGACGGCGTCATCGGCACGTCGGCTGGCGCGCTGGGCGTGGCGGCGGCATTCGCGGTCAGGTTGGCGGCGATCGCGGCGACCGTCGCCGCAGGCCCGCTCGGCGCCAGCGGCGCGCGCGGGGCCGCTGCGGCGCCTGCGGGGGCGCTGCGCATGCCGGCCTTCGGATCGAGGACGAACTGGATTTCGATCGGCGTATTCCAGAATTCGCGGGCCAGATCGGAGATCCGACCCGAAAACTGGCTCTTGACCCAGTCCAGCTTGAAGCGGTTCGGCGCGGCGATGGACAGCGTGTTCGCCGACGCATCGAAGGCCACCGGGGCCAAGGGTTTGATCCACGTCACGTACTGCTGGGGCGTCAGCTCGCGCTCCAGCAGTGCGGAACAGTGTTGCCAGAAATCGTTCATCAAGTAACTGTCGTTTTTTGCATGCACAGCGCGGCTCGCCGGCGCCCTTGTCGCGGTTGCGCAACAAGGCCCGAAGCGGTCGTGCGAGCGTGCCTCGGACGCCTGCTCACACAGTGTTGGCGGGGCAGGCGCGTGCCGAAGCGGCGTGCGGGATTCTTGGAGATAAGGCGAGATTCTACCGCCAAACGCGGCCACAGCGCGAGTTATCCACAGGCCGGGATTGTGGGTCGCGGGGCCGGATCGGCGTGGGCCGGCACAGGCGGACGACTCCTAAAGTATTGACCGTCAAGAGAAAAACGGTTTAAATAGCGGGTTCCGCGAAAACCAATCCTGTATTCCCGGCGATTGCGTTCGCCCGAATGCCTCCGGTTAAGGGCACGCGGTCCCCTGAATTTCGACATTCTCGAACAAGTGAGAACATCATGAAACGTACTTACCAACCGTCCGTGACGCGCCGCAAGCGCACCCATGGCTTCCGTGTCCGCATGAAGACGGCCGGTGGCCGCAAGGTCATCAACGCTCGCCGCGCGAAGGGCCGCAAGCGCCTCGCCATCTAAGGCAGGTTGCGCGCTGTGTCCGCCGTCCGCAGTCCTGCGGAAGGTGCCGTCGAGCCGGGTGCGAATCCGTCGCAGACGAAAGCCGCCTTCCCGAAAGCTGCGCGACTTCTGAAAACGGATGAATTTTCATCCGTTTTTCGTTTGCGCCCCTGGCGGCGTTCCGCGCACTTCGTGATCTACGGCAAGCCGACAGGCCAGCCCGCCCGTCTGGGGCTCGTCATCGGCAAGAAGTATGCGCCGCGTGCAGTCACGCGCAACCTCGTGAAGCGGCTGGCGCGCGACGCGTTTCGCCTGCGCCGGGCCGAATTCGCCGGTTACGACCTGCTGCTGCGGCAGCACACGCGCTTCGACAAGAAAGCGCTGCCGAGTGCGGCTTCCGCCCCGCTCGCGGCGATGTGCGCGGCCGAAATCCGCGAGTTGCTCGACAGGGCAGTCCGGGAGATCGCGCGCCGGGCGTCGAAGCCCGCGTCCGAGTGACGCATCCGTCCGTGGTGCGGCGTTCGCGCCCGCCCGGCCGGTTTTGACGCGGCGTCGAACGGCGCCGCCCAAGGTATGGAAACGGTATTGATCGCCTTGCTGCGCTTCTACAAGGTTGCCGTGAGCCCGATGCTCGGCAACCGTTGCCGTTTTTATCCTTCCTGTTCGGATTACGCGCGCGAGGCAATCCAGTATCATGGCGCCGCGCGCGGCACGTATCTCGCCGTCAGGCGCGTGTGCCGATGCCATCCGTTTTCCGCGGGCGGCATCGACCTCGTCCCGCCGCCCAACTCCGACACTCGCGCTCGCGGCGAAGCCGACGCGCGGTCCCATCGACTCTGAGACAACGCATGGATATCAAACGCACCGTCCTATGGGTGATCTTCTTCATGTCAGCTGTCATGCTGTACGACAACTGGCAGCGCGACCATGGACGCCCGTCGATGTTCTTCCCGAGCGCCACGCAGACGGCCCCCGCGGCTGCCGGCGGTGCATCGGGCACGGGCGCGACGACGACCGCAGGTGAAGTGCCTGCCGCCGCCGCAGGCGCCGCACCGTCGACGACGGCACCGGCCGCGCAGGCGCAGCTCGTGAAGTTCTCGACCGACGTGTACGACGGCGAAATCGACACGCGCGGCGGCACGCTCGCGAAGCTGACGCTGAAGAAGCAGGGCGACGGCAAGCAACCGGACCTGTACATCACGCTGTTCGACCACACGGCCGGCCACACGTATCTCGCGCGCTCGGGCCTGCTCGGCGGCGACTTCCCGAACCACAACGACGTCTACACGCAGCTGAACCCCGGCTCGACGTCGCTGACGGGCGACCAGAACACGCTGAAGCTGTCGTTCGAATCGCCGGTGAAGGGCGGCGTGAAGGTCGTGAAGACCTACACGTTCACGCGCGGCAGCTACGTGATCGGCGTCGACACCAAGATCGACAACGTCGGCACGGCACCGGTCACGCCGACGGTCTACATGGAACTGGTGCGCGACAACACGGCCGTCGAAACGCCGATGTTCTCGCATACGTTCCTCGGGCCGGCGGTCTACACGGACGCGAAGCATTTCCAGAAGATCAACTTCAGCGACCTCGACAAGAACAAGGCCGACTTCGTGAATTCCGCCGACAACGGCTGGGTCGCGATGGTGCAGCACTACTTCGCGTCGGCCTGGATTCCGCAGCAGGGCGTGAAGCGCGACATCTACGCTGAAAAGATCGACCCGACGCTGTACCGCGTCGGCGTGAAGCAGCCGGTCGCGGCGATCGCGCCGGGCCAGTCGGCCGACGTGCAGGCACGCCTGTTCGCCGGTCCGGAAGAAGAGCGCATGCTCGAAGGCATCGCGCCGGGCCTGGAACTCGTGAAGGACTACGGCTGGGTGACGATCATCGCGAAGCCGCTGTTCTGGCTGCTCGAGAAGATCCACGGCTTCGTCGGCAACTGGGGCTGGGCGATCGTGCTGCTGACGGTCCTGATCAAGGCCGTGTTCTTCCCGCTGTCGGCCGCGAGCTACAAGTCGATGGCGCGCATGAAGGAAATCACGCCGCGCATGCAGGCGCTGCGCGAACGCTTCAAGAGCGATCCGCAGAAGATGAACGCCGCGCTGATGGAGCTGTACAAGACCGAGAAGGTCAATCCGTTCGGCGGCTGCCTGCCGGTCGTGATCCAGATTCCGGTGTTCATCTCGCTGTACTGGGTGCTGCTCGCCTCGGTCGAAATGCGCGGTGCGCCGTGGATTCTGTGGATTCACGACCTGTCGCAGCGCGATCCGTTCTTCATCCTGCCGGTGCTGATGGCCGTCTCGATGTTCGTGCAGACGAGCCTGAACCCGACGCCGCCGGACCCGGTCCAGGCGAAGATGATGAAGTTCATGCCGATCGCGTTCTCGGTGATGTTCTTCTTCTTCCCGGCCGGTCTGGTGCTGTACTACGTCGTGAACAACGTGCTGTCGATCGCGCAGCAGTACTACATCACGCGCAAGCTCGGCGGCGGCAAGAAGGCCTGACGCCCGTCGCACACGCGGGCGGCCAGCTGCCCGCGATGCACGTAAAAAAGCCGCATGGTTTATTCCATGCGGCTTTTTCGTTTCCGGAGGATGGAGACGCGGCGGCGTGTGAGGAGGTCGACCGCTGCCGTTCAGGCCTTCTTCGCGTCGATTTTCGCGTCGCTGCCGTAGAACTGCTCGATCAGTTCCTGAACGAGGTAACGTTGATGCGGCGGCAGCGCCTCGATCTTCGACGCGAGTTCGATCGTCTCGGGCGTCGGCGGATAGCGCTCGTCGCGCGGCAGCGGTTGCGGCGTCGGATGTTCGGTCACGCTCGGCGACGGGCCGTAATGCAGCCAATGCAGCTCGACGCGCAACCAGTCGGCGAGCGTTTCGAGTTTGTCCGGCGTCGGAATCGTCCGGCCGGTCAGCCATTTGTGCGCGGTCTGCGGTGAAACCGGCTGCGCGCCATGGTGACGCAGATTGAACCGGTTCGCGAGTTCGGTCGCGCCGGTGATCTTCTCCGGGCTGCGCCTCAAGGCGAATTTCAGGCGTTCCGAAAACGCTGATTTTTCTTCGGGTGTCGGCATGGGGGTGATTGTGCAATTCCACCGACGCCTTTCAGACAACCATATAGGCTAAACATAGCTCGTTTGGATGAATCCCAACCTGCCGCGGGCCGTGTCGAGGAATTGGGGGCGCAGCGTCGGGCCAATCCGGCAGGCCTGTTCGTCCGAATTGGACAGTATGTGCGGGCGTGGAATTGAGACTCGCCTTAGCTCCGTCGGGATAAATTCGGGCGATTCCGAAACCGACGCGGCGTCCGGTGGCGCGCCGGCCGGCACGCTACAATGCCGGCGTCCCGATGCCCGCACCGTTGCGCGGGCGCATCATTGCATCATTGACCATCCGTTCACCCGATTCATCCGATTCCCATGCTTGCTACCGATTCCGATCCGATCGTCGCCATTGCCACCGCTGCCGGCCGGGGTGGCATCGGCGTCGTCCGCGTGTCGTTCGGGCGCGGCGGCGAGGCGGCCGCGTTGCCGCTGATCGACGCGTTGTGCGGGCAGCGGCTCGCGCCGCGCCATGCGAGCTACGTGCCGTTCCTCGACGAGCACGGCGCGCCGCTCGACCGCGGGATCGCGCTGTATTTCCCCGCGCCGCATTCGTACACGGGTGAGCACGTGCTGGAGCTGCAGGGGCATGGCGGGCCGATCGTGATGCAGCTGCTGCTGCAGCGCTGCCTGGATGCGGGGCGCGGCTTCGGGCTGCGGCTCGCGGAACCGGGCGAGTTCACGCGGCGCGCGTTTCTGAACGACAAGCTGGACCTCGCGCAGGCCGAGGCCGTCGCCGACCTGATCGAGGCGAGCACCGAAGCGGCGGCGCGCTCGGCCGGGCGCTCGCTCGACGGCGCGTTCTCGCGACAGATCCACGCGCTCGTCGAGGATGTGATCACGCTGCGGATGCTGGTCGAGGCGACGCTCGATTTCCCGGAAGAGGAAATCGACTTCCTGGAAGCGGCCGATGCGCGCGGCAAGCTCGCGAAGATCCGCGAGCAACTGGCGCACGTGCTCGGCGACGCGCGGCAGGGCGCGCTGCTGCGCGAGGGGTTGTCGGTCGTGCTCGCGGGGCAGCCGAACGTCGGCAAGTCGTCGTTGCTGAACGCGCTGGCCGGCGCGGAGCTGGCGATCGTCACGCCGATCGCGGGCACGACGCGCGACAAGGTCGCACAAACGATCCAGGTCGAAGGGATTCCGCTGCACATCATCGATACGGCCGGGTTGCGCGAGACGGAGGACGAAGTCGAGCGGATCGGGATCGCGCGCACATGGAGCGAGATCGAGCGCGCGGACGTCGTGCTGCACCTGCTCGATTCGCGCACGGGGATGACGGCGGACGACGAGTCGATCGCGGCGCGGTTCCCGGATGGCGTGCCGGTGGTGCGGGTGCTGAACAAGACGGATCTGACCGGCGTGTCGGCGTGCGTCGAGCATCCGGCGGCCGAAGGCGACCTGACCGAGGTGCATCTGTCGGCGAAGCGCGGCGACGGGATCGACATGCTGCGCGCGGAGTTGCTGCGAATCGCGGGGTGGCAGGCCGGGGCCGAAGGCGTTTATCTGGCGCGCGAACGGCATTTGATTGCGTTGCGGGCTGCGCAGGAGCATCTCGCGCAGGCGGCCGATCATGCGGAGCAGCGGGCGCAATCGCTCGATCTGTTTGCGGAGGAGCTGCGGTTGGCGCAGGAGCAGCTCAATGCGATTACCGGCGAGTTCACTTCGGATGATCTGCTGGGGGTGATTTTCAGCAGGTTCTGTATCGGGAAATAAACGGCCGGCCGCCCAAGGTGGTCCAGGGTCGTCACCGGCAGTCCGGATCAATCGGCTGATCCGATCCGGACGGCGTCATCGCGGCAGCCGAAGCGGAATGCATCAATCCCAATGGCGATGATGATGGTAATACCCACCATCACCGTAATACCCGCCACCATCAGGCACCACGATGCAGCCGCTCAACAACACGGCCACGCCGGCAATCAGCAAAAGGGTTTTCTTCATCGCGTTCACCTGCTCGGATTCGACATGAATCCAGCATAGCGAGCGCCGTCAACAGCGGCTGTAAGCGATCGTTTCCCCGTGCCGCAATCCGTAACGGCGGATTATTCCGGTCACAATGACCGTAACAAGTCGCCAATCCGCAGACGTTTTCACGCCACGACGACGCAGTTTCGCCCCGCATCCTTCGCGTGGTACAGCGCGGCATCGGCAGCTTCGATCAATGCATCGGGCGTCGACAGATCCTCGGCCGACACCGTCGCGCAACCGACGCTGACGCTCACGCGCCCCGCCGGCGACGAAGGCATCGGGAGATCGAGCCGCAGCACCGCTTCGCGCGCTTCCTCGGCAACGACCCGCGCACCGCGCGCGCCGGTGTTCGGCAGCACGATCGCAAACTCCTCGCCGCCATAGCGCGCGACGATATCGGCGGGGCGTCGCACCGCACCGGCCAGCGCATTCGCGACGGCGATCAGGCATGCGTCGCCCTTCACGTGACCGAACGCGTCGTTGTAGGCCTTGAAGTGATCGACGTCGACCATCAGCAGCGACAACGGCTCGCTTTGCCGCCGCGCCTGCAGAAACAGCGTATGGAAATGATCGTTGAAGTGGCTGCGGTTGAACGCGCCGGTCAGCCCGTCGCGCGCGGACGAACGAACCAGCGTCGCATGTGCTTCGAACAGCTGCTGATACAGCTTCGTCACTTCCCACGCGAGCACGCACACCAGCACGCCGGGCGTGAACATGCTGAACACGCGCGCGAGATACCAGCCGACGGTGAAGCGGTTCGTGGTCAGCAGGTTCAGCGTCGTGTCGGTGAGGCCGGCGAGCACCGCGATCGCGACCCACAGGTCGAGCGTCGTGCGCAGCCGGCCGGCGGCCAGCACGGCGACGAGCGCGAGCGCATTGAGGATCCATACGACCAGCGCGATCCCGTTGACGGGCAGCGCGGCCGCGTCGGCCGGCGGATGGAACGCGGGCGGCAGTGCAACGTTCAACGCGAGCATGCACAGCAGCGCGGCCGCGACGGCCGGGCCGCCAACCAGCGCGAACGTCCACAGGCGCGTCTGCGCGGCGCCGACCGGCGCACGCGTGAGTCGCTCGCGCGCGAGCAGCGCGGCCATCACGAAGCAGGGAAAGCCGGCATGCCAGAAGACCCACATCCACGCGGCACTTTGCGGACGCGCGCCGAGCAAGCCCTGCGGCGCGAACACGCCGGGAAAGGTGAGCAGCTGCAGCGCGACGGCGAGTGCGGTGAATGCATAGGCGCCGCCGAGCGCACCGAGCACGGGCTGGCGGGTGACGGTGAATTGCGCGCCGAGGAAGAAGGCGGCGATGCTCGCGGTGGTGAACACGGTCAGCGCGCACATCGGCATGAACGGCTCGACGACCGGCAGCGCGACGTTCGCGTGCGGCACGGCGATTCCGAGCGCGAGCACGATGACGAGCGCCGTCAGCGCGCCGAACCAGAGCTGACGACGCGACGTGTGCTGGATCAGAATGCCTTCCATGGATTCCCCCCGGGCGCTCGTGCGGTCATGCCCCGTCTTGGCGCCGGGCAGCATGCATCCGGCCGCGATGCGACCGGTGCGCCCGATCCTATCGCGTTATTCGCGCGCGCTCAAATCCCGAGGCCGGGGCCGAAGTTGCCGGCGACCCAGCGTGTGACGGCATCGACGTCCGCGTAGTCCTGTTCGGGCAGGCCGTCGAGCATCGACAGCACTTCGTTGCTCGCGCCGGCGTCGCGCGCGGCGTCGACGATCGCATCCTTGTTCGCCGGGTAGCGGACGGCGGCCAGCACGTCGGCGATCTGCAGATCGATCGCTTCGCCGGGGATATCGTGCGGAGGGAGGGCGGATTTGTCGTTCACGTCGGCGTCTCGCTGGTTGAGCGGGAATCGGTTCTTCGCGGAAGGGGCTCCGTTCGGTTCGGGGCGACCGGCCCGGACGGAGTGCCTGCGGGGATGGCGATCGACTCAGTGCCCGCGCCGCACGCGGCGCCACGGATGCTTCCAGTCGATATGCGGTGCGTTTTCGTCGCGCGGATGCTGGCGCCGATGTTCCTGCCACAGTTCGTCGGAGAACAGCGCAGCCACGATCACGAGTGGCAATACGAGAAAGATGCCGAGTATGACTTGCTCGATCACGATAGCCTCCTTGCGGTGGCAGGAACCCTTGCTCCCATTCTAGGCTCTGAACTTCGCCCGCGGACAACTTCTTGCAGCGCGGAACGCGCCCCGCTCGCGATGCCGCGGCCGGACGCTTCACGCGCACGCGGGCATCAAAAAGGACACGAACATGCAACTCCAGAACGACAAGCACTCGCTTGCACTGCGGCCGCTGGAGCGCCAGGACCTGCGCTTCGTTCACGAACTGAACAACGACGCGAAGATCATGCGCTACTGGTTCGAGGAGCCGTACGAAACCTTCTCCGAGCTGTCGCAACTGTATGACCGCCATGTGCACGACCAGCGCGAGCGCCGCTTCGTCGCGGTCGATCCGCAAGACGAACTGGTCGGCCTCGTCGAGCTGATCGAGCTCGACTACATCCATCGTCGCGGCGAGTTCCAGATCATTATCGCGCCCCAATGCCAGGGGCGCGGCTACGCGGGCCAGGCGACGCGCCTCGCGATCGAATATGCGTTCAAGGTGCTGAACATGCGCAAGCTGTACCTGATCGTCGACACGTCGAATGCGGCGGCAATCCACGTATACGAGAAATGCGGATTCCAGCACGAGGCGGAATTGAAGGAAGAATTTTTCGGAAACGGTGCGTATCACAACGCTTATCGCATGTGCATCTTCCAGCGCGATTATTTCGAGCGGCCGCAATCGGCCTGAATAAAGCCGGGTAAAAACAGTGGCGAAGACGCCCTGCGGCCACGCGCTGCGGGGCGCTCGACCCATTCGGGAAAATACGGGTAAATACGAGTGCGCTTATACCTGGCATTTTTCTTGTATCAGATAATTCCGGTGCCGCACTGCGGTAAATTCATATCGTTTTGGATGACTTTATGTGCAATGCATCAAAACGATCCCGATATCGAAATGAATTATCCAAACCGTTCAATCGGCGTATCGCAAATTCGCTGACAGTCTTGCTGGACAGGACTTTGCGCCCGGCGGCGCGGGCAAATTCACCCGATGGCAGATAACGCCGCGTGCGTGCGGCAAGCAAAAAATCGGGTGCGCGCAGGGTGCGACAATTCGCCGCTATTGCGATCGCACAACAAATGTGCTTGATATCGCTTGCCGGTCTTCTAAAGTGAAAAACGCGGGTTCACGATCACCTTTAAACACATAGCTAACCGAGCCTGGTGCCCGCAAGCCTGGAGACAGAACATGATGAAACGTACCGGTGTCCTCTTTGCCCTTGTCGGCGCATTTTCCGTGGTGTCGATCGCCCAGGCGGGCGGCGATGCGGCTGTCCAGCCGAAGCAGGAAATCCAGCTGACGAAGAATGCGTGGGGCTGTCTGTCGAAAGACAATCTGGACTCCGTACTGAGTCACGAGCGTGACGGCAAGTCGCAGGCGAAGCAGCAGTATTTCGACGACTACCGTTGCCTGTCGGTGCCGGAAGGCCAGCGCTTCCGCGTGGTGTCGGTCGATCAGGGCGACGTCCAGTTCGTCAGCGCCGACAACAGCGACCAGCAAGGCCTCTGGACCGATTCGCGCTTCGTCAAGCAGTAACCGCACGCGCATCTCTCGCACGCGCACGCCGGCCGGAACCGCCGGCGGCGCGGCACGAACGCGGCCCGGCAGATGCCGGGCCGTCGTGCTGTGGAGCGTCCGTCACGCGCCGGGCGCCGCGCATTCGGTATCATCACGGCCCGACCGAACCGAATGCCCGCCCGGGCCGTATCCGCATGGCGCTGAAATCCACGATCTACAAAGCCGAGCTGCAAATCGCCGACATGGATCGGCACTACTACGCCGATCACGCGTTGACGGTCGCCCGTCACCCGTCGGAAACCGACGACCGGATGATGGTGCGCATCGTCGCGTTCGCGCTGTTCGCGCACGAGCGTCTCGAATTCTGCAAGGGGCTGTCGGACGTCGACGAACCCGATCTGTGGCAGAAGGACCTGACGGGCGCGATCGACGTGTGGATCGAGGCTGGCCAGCCCGACGAACGGCGCATCTCGAAGGCGGCCGGCCGCGCCGGCCAGGTCACGGTGATTGCGTACGGCGGCAAGACCTCGGACATCTGGTGGCAGGGCGTGCGCAGCAAGGTGGAGCGACTGCGCAACGTCCAGGTGCTGTCGATGGCCGACGGTGTCGCGGCCGCGCTCGGGCGTCTCGCCGAGCGGACGATGCGCCTGCAGTGCACGGTCCAGGACGGCGCCGCCTGGATCTCGAGCGCCGATCACGATCCCGTCGCGGTCGAATGGACGGTCCTGAAGGCGCGCGCCGACGCGTGACGGCCGGCGCTCAGCCGAGCGCGGCGGGCGGCCCCTTGAATTCCAGCATGTTCCCTTCGGGATCGAACAGATAGATCGATGGCCCGTAGCCGCCGGCGCCGTAACGTTCGGCGGGGGCGCCGGGGCGCGCGCCATGCGCGGCGAAATGCGCGATCAGTGCTTCGGGGTCGAATGGCTCGACGCGCAGGCAGAGGTGGTCGAGATTGCGGCCGGTGCCGGGCGGGCCGCTGTCGGGACGGTCGATCGGGCCGCCAACCGACAGCAGGTCGATCAGCGCGTCGCCGGCGCGCAACTGTACAAGCCCCAGGTCGGGTTGTTCCTTCTCCACGTGGCAGCCGACGGCATCGCAGTAAAAGTGCGTCATCGCAGCCATGTCGGTCACGCGTAGCACGACGTGATCGATCGCGCGGATGGTCGGTTTCATGAGCGGGCACTCCTTCGCGGATGGCGTGCACCGAGTGTAGACCGCGCCGGCGACATATGCCGGAACGCGGCACGATCGACGGACGAAAAAAAGCCCGTTCACGCAGAGCGGAACGGGCTTAATCCATATCAGGAGGAGACATGGAGGAGACAGTTCCAACTATACACACGGCGATGGTGCGTTGCAATATTCCGAGTGTAAAAAATGGTCAGGACGGCGATTTGTCGCATCCGCACTGCAGCAAAATGGTGACGCGATGATGACGAAAGCGGCGTCCACGCAGCGCTTGCGCGGCTTTTCGTCCGATTGAACGGTTTCGACGCGCCTTTGATTGCGTCCCCGATTTCGCCGGCGCGAATCACAGAGCAAGATTCAGGGCGCGACGGCCCATGCCGATGTCTAGAGTAGGCACCATCTACACTGGAGAGTACGAGGTTCAGATGAAAACCGCCTATTCGACCGATGATGCCCGCTGGGGCGCCGTGACCGCCCGCGATCCGCATGCGGACGGCGCGTTCTTCTATGCCGTGCGCACGACCGGCGTGTTCTGCCGCCCAAGCTGCGCGTCGCGGCTGCCGCGGCGCGAGCACGTGTCCTTCTTTGCCGATCCGGCCGCCGCCCGCGCGGCCGGCTTCCGCCCGTGCAAGCGCTGCCAGCCGGAAGGGCTGCCGCGCGAGCTCGAGATCGTCAACCGCGCGTGCGCGGTGCTCGACGCGCATCCGGAGCGGCTCACGCTGCAGCAGCTGAGCGACGCCGTGCACGTGAGCCCGTTCCACCTGCAGCGGTTGTTCAAGCGCGTGGTCGGCGTGTCGCCGCGGCAGTATCAGGCCGCGCAGCGCGGTGCCGCATTGCGCGAGGCGCTGCAAAGCGGGCAGCCGGTCACGCAGGCGGCCGTCGACGCGGGGTTCAATTCGCCGTCGCGGCTCTACGCATCGGTGCCGCGCGAGCTGGGGATGGCGCCGTCCGCGTTCCGTCGCCAGGGCGCCGGCCTGCGCATCGATTATGCGACCGCGTCGACGCCGCTCGGCACGGTGCTCGTTGCCGCGACCGAACAGGGCATCTGCCGGATCGCGTTCGGCGACGAACCGGCGTCGCTCGTCGGCGAACTGAAGGATGCGTTCGCGCGTGCCGAGCTGGTCGAATCGCCGTCGCGGCTCGCGCCGTTCGTCGCGCAGATCCGCGCGTATCTGGACGGCACGCGGCACGCGTTCGACCTGCCGCTCGACATCGCGCCGACCGCGTTCCAGCAGCGCGTGTGGGAAGCGCTGACGCATATCCCGTACGGCGAGACGCGCAGCTATTCGGAGATCGCCGAGGCGCTGGGCGCGCCGCGCGCGGTGCGGGCCGTCGCATCGGCCTGCGCGTCGAACCCGGTCGCGCTCGCGATCCCGTGCCACCGTGTCGTGCAGAAGGGCGGCGCGCTCGCAGGATATCGCTGGGGCGTGCGCCGCAAGGCGACGCTGCTCGCGTCCGAGGCGCGTCATGTGCGCGACGATGAAACCGAAGCCGTTGCGGAGGGAAACGCAGTTTGAGCATCGATAAAACCACGATGACGTCGATCGCGGACGGCGGCCACGTGCCGCCGTCCGCGCAGATGGCGCTGCGCTTCAAGGCGCCGTACGACTGGGCGCGCGTGCTGCGCTTCTTCAGCGGACGGGCGATTCCGGGTGTCGAACAGGTCGTCGACGGCATGTATCGCCGGATCGTCGACCTGAACGGCGACGCGGGCAGGCTCACCGTCACGAAGCATCCGCGCCGGCATTGCCTGATCGCGACGCTCGAGGGGGCGGCCGCGCGGCATGTCGACGATGCATTCGCGCACCGCGTCGCATCGATGTTCGACCTCGGCGCCGACCCGGCCGCGATCGGCGGCGGACTCGCGCGCGACCCGTGGTTCGCGCCGCTCGTCGAGGCCGCGCCGGGACTGCGCGTGCCGGGCGCCTGGTCGGGGTTCGAGCTTGCGGTGCGCGCGATCGTCGGCCAGCAGGTGAGCGTGAAGGCGGCGACGACGATCGTCGGCAGGCTCGTCCAGCGGGCCGGCGAGCGCGTCGTGCACGACGACGGCATAGCGGCGCCGGACGGCGCCCCCGCGTGGCGTTTCCCGACGCCGGACGCGCTCGCCGCATGCGATCTGGAGAAGATCGGGATGCCCGGCAAGCGGGCCGCCGCGCTGACGGGCATGGCGCGCGCGGTGGCGGCCGGCCACGTGCCGCTCGATCCCGCGCAGGCCGATCTCGCGACGCTGCGCCGCGCGTGGCTCGACCTGCCCGGCATCGGCCCGTGGACCGTCGAATACATCGCGATGCGCGCGTGGCGCGACCCGGACGCGTGGCCGGCGTCCGATCTGGTGCTGATGCAGTCGATCGCCGCGCGCGATCCGTCGCTCGACCGGCTCGCGAGCCAGAAAAGCCGGACCGAAGGCTGGCGGCCGTGGCGCGCGTATGCGGCGCTTCATTTGTGGAACGACGTGGCGGACCGGGCCGGCGGCGCGCGCGGCGGATGACGGTCGCCGCCGCAGGCCGGCGGGTGCGACCGCGCAGGGCCGCGACGCAACCCGCAAGGGGCGTCACGCCGGCAGTGATCGGTCGGCGATCCTCACGGTTGCGACGATTGACGGCGATGGGCGATCAACCCGCTCCGGTGTCCGTCGCTCCGGCGCGGACGATCGACCCGGCCGCGACGACGATGCATCGCGGGTTCGGCAGAACGGGTTGCACCTGATGGCGCTGCCGTGCTCGTCGCTCACGTTCCTTCCGACGAATGTCGCGTGATCGCCGCGTCCGTCGGCGCCGACGACGGTCGGCTGTGCGCGCGGCGTTCGCGGCCATCGGCCCGCCAGACGGCCCGCAGCGGCCGGCGCGCACCGCCCGGCGCCACCTCAAGCGCGTGTGACGGCGAGATGTTAAAGTGCCCGCTACCAACGAAGCGACCAATAATCCAGCCGGCCGCGTGCGGCATTCCGCGCGCGGCCGTCACGCACTTGCGTCTCCATGTCGAACACCATGACTCACCGCCAGTCCGAACTGCTGCTGAATCGTCTCGAAGCGCTGAGCTCGGGCCCGACGCGGCAGCATCTGCCCGACGGCCTGCGCGGCATCGAAAAGGAAAGCCTGCGCGTGACGCGCGACGGGATGATCGCGTTCACGCCGCATCCGCGCGCGCTCGGTTCGGCGCTCACGCACCCGTCATTGACGACCGACTATTCCGAAGCGCTGATCGAACTGATCACGCCGGCGGAAGGCGACGCGTCGGTCACGCTCGAACGTCTCGACGATCTGCACCGCTACGTGTATGCGTCGCTCGGCGACGAGATGCTGTGGAACGACTCGATGCCGGGCCTGCTGCCGGCCGATGATGAAATTCCGATCGCCGACTACGGCACGTCGAACATCGGCCGCCTGAAGACGGTGTACCGCCGTGGCCTCGCGTATCGCTACGGCCGCACGATGCAGTGCATCGCCGGCATCCACTACAACTATTCGCTGCACGAGGAAGTGTGGCGGCGCCTGCATGCGGAAGAGGGCTCGACGGCCACGCTCGTCGATTATCAGTCGGAGCGTTATCTCGCGCAGATCCGCAATTTCCGTCGCCGCAGCTGGCTCCTGATGTACCTGTTCGGCGCATCGCCGGCGCTCGACGCGAAATTCCTGCGCGGCAAACCGCACAAGCTCGACGCGTTCGATGCCGATACGCTGTACCGGCCGTACGCGACGAGCCTGCGGATGAGCGACCTCGGTTACTCGAACACGACCGCGCAGGCCGCGCTGCACGTCGACTACAACACGCTGCCTGGCTATCTCGATGCGCTGTCGAAGGCCGTGAGCGAGCCGTATCCGCCGTACGAGGCGATCGGCACGCATCGCGACGGCGAGTGGATCCAGATCAACACGAACGTGCTGCAGATCGAGAACGAGTTCTACTCGACGATCCGGCCGAAGCGCGTCACGTATTCGGGCGAGCGTCCGCTGCATGCGCTCGCGTCGCGCGGCGTGCAGTACATCGAAGTGCGCTGCCTCGACATCGATCCGTTCGAGCCGACCGGCATCGCGCTGGAGACCGCGCGCTTCATCGACGCGTTCCTGCTCGCCTGCGCGCTCGACGAAAGCCCCGCGCTCGACTGCGACGCGTACAAGGAAGCGAATGCGAACTTCGGCAGCGTGACGATGGAAGGGCGCAAGCCGGGGCTCACGCTGGTGCGCGACGGCCAGCCGGTCACGCTGCAGGCGTGGGCGGACGACTTGATGGCCGATATCGAGACCGTCGGGCGCCGTCTCGACGAGATTCGCGGCGGCGACGAGCATGCGCGTGCGATCGCCGCGCAGCGCGAGAAGCTCGCCGATCCGGAGCGCACGCCGTCGGCGCGCGTGCTGCGCACGATGCGCGAGAACGGGCAGTCGTTCCTCGCGTTCGCCATCGCACACAGCGAAGCGCATGCCGCGCATTTCCGCGCGAACCCGCCGTCGGCGGAGACGATGCGCGCCGAGCAGGCGCTCGCGGCGAAGTCGCTGGCCGAGCAGGCCGAGCTGGAAGCGAAGGAGGCCGGATCATTCGACGCGTTCGTCGCGGCCTATCGTGCCTATACGCTGAATCGCTTCAGCGTGTGATGGCCGTCGCCCGCTGCGCGTCGCGCGGCGGGCAGGCCGGCTGCGGGCCGGCTGGTCGCGCGGTCATGCGCCCGGCCCGGTTTCAGCCGCTTCAGTGATGCGCGTACGTGTCGCGATCGACCACGTGCGGCAGCGCCGGCTTTCCTGATTCCACATTCGCATGGCCGTCGCTGCCGCGGCCGGCCGCGTCGCGCGCCTGTGCGGCGCGCTGCATGATCGCCTGCATGTTTTGCGGAAAGTCGGGACCGCTGGCGAGACTCGGCCGATAGCCGGCGGCCTGCAGTTCCGCGAGTTCCTGGCGAACTTGCGCGCGCGTCAGCGTCGATGCAGCTTGCGCCTGGGCCTGGGCGGCGACGGCCGAGCCGATCAGCACCAACGCGTACGCCGCACGTTTCATGGTCTTCATCGTGTTTGCTCCGTATGGGTTCTGGAGCCGCGCCTTCGTCGGCACGGACGGAATCGATGCAGCGAGTCTAGGCTTCGGATGCCAAACGAAACACCCTGCGTCCCGTCAGTCACCTTTGCC
The DNA here is from genome assembly GCF_001521985.1 of Burkholderia sp. RF4-BP95. NCBI lineage: Bacteria > Pseudomonadati > Pseudomonadota > Betaproteobacteria > Burkholderiales > Burkholderiaceae > Burkholderia > Burkholderia sp. RF4-BP95. The sequence goes on from NZ_LOSX01000070.1 coordinate 28,623, forward strand.
GGTTGAGCAACATTGCGCCGGCGGCTTGCTGGCGCGCGCGTCAGCGGGTCGCCAGCGGTCGTTCAGCGTGCGGCGGATGCCGTGTATCGGCACCGCGCGCATCGGGGTTGCCCTCCTTGTAGAAGCGCGATGCGCCTCCTAACCTCTTTTAAGCGACCGATCGGTCGGCGTTGCGGCATGGTTGCATGCGCAAGCGTCGGATGATCGTTGCGGCCGTGGAACGGACGTTTGAACGGGATCGAGGTGTGTGCAGGCGTTGATGCGCGAGCCCCGGTCGACCGAGAAGCATGGGACCCGAGTAAGCGCTAAAGCGCTAACTCGGGTCGACCGCGAAGCATGGGATCGGAGTAAGCGCTAAAGCGCTAACTCCGATCGACACGGAGACACGAGACACGATGAATCCCACCGCAGCCCTGCCGCCCGGCATCCTGTTCGCGCAGCCGTTGACGCCCGTCGCCAACTCGCTGTTCCTCTCGTTTCTCGTCGCCGTGATCCCGATCGCGGTCGCGCTGATCGCGCTCGGCGTGCTGCGCCGGCCCGCGTGGCAGGCGTCCCTCGCCGGCCTCGTCGCCGGCCTCGCGGTCGCGATCGGCGCGTGGGGCATGCCGGCCAGCCTCGCGTTCGACGCGGTCGGCGCCGGCATGGCGCTCGCGGTCGTGCCGGTGATGTGGATCGTCTTCAACGCGCTGCTGCTGTACAACATCGCGGTGAAGTCGGGCCGCTTCGACCAGTTCCGGCAGTGGATGCTCGACAACCTGCCCGACGACCGCCGCCTCGTGCTGCTCGTCGTCGCGTTCTCGTTCGGCTGTCTGCTCGAAGGGATCTCCGGGTTCGGCACGCCTGTCGCGATCACCAGCGCGCTCTTGATCGCGCTCGGCTTCCCCGCGCTCGAAGCGCTCACCTACACGCTGTTGTTCAACACGGCGCCGGTCGCGTTCGGCGCGCTCGGCGTGCCGATCACCGTGCTCGGCGCGGTCACGTCGCTGCCGCCCGCGACGCTCGGCGCGATGGTCGGCCGGCAACTGCCGTTCTTCGCGCTGCTGCTGCCGTTCTACGTGGTCGGCGCGTACGGCGGCCTGCGCTCGATCGCGAAGCTGTGGCCCGCGCTGCTCGTGTCCGGCGGCAGCTTCGCGATCGCGCAGTTCGTCACGTCGAATTTCCTCGGCTACCAGCTCACCGACGTGCTGTCGTCACTCACGTCGCTGATCGTCACGATCGGCTTCCTGCAGGTGTGGAAGCCGCAACCCGATCCGCAATACGCGCTCGCGCGCAGCGTGCCCGCCGCGGCCGGCGCCGCGCGCGCGGGCTTCGGCGGCTGGCTGCCGTGGATCGTCGTGTCGGTGGTCGTGATCGTCTGGGTGCACGCGAACGTCGCGGCGATCGGCGACGTGAAGATCAAGTGGCCGGGCCTGCACAATACGGTGTTCGTGTCGCTGTATCACAAGCCGTATGCGGCGATCTGGGACTTCCAGCCGCTCGGCACCGGCACCGCGATCCTCCTGTCGGCGATCATCACGGCCGTGCTGACACGCACCGGCGTCGGCGCGTTCTTCGAATGCGTGGTCAAGACGTGGCGGCAGACATGGATCGCCATCGTCACGGTGATGATGATCGTCGGGCTCGCGTATCTGCTGAACTATTCGGGCATCAGCTACACGCTCGGCACCGGCGTCGCGTCGACCGGCGCGCTGTTCCCGCTCGTGTCGGCGTCGCTCGGCTGGATCGCGGTGTTCCTGTCCGGCAGCGACACGTCCGGCAATGCGCTGTTCGGCAACCTGCAGGTGGTCGCCGCGAGACAGCTCGGCTTCGATCCGGTGCTGATGGCCGCGACCAACTCGTCGGGCGGCGTGATGGGCAAGATGATCTCGCCGCAGAACATCGCCACGGGCGTGTCGACGACCGACCTGAAGGGGCAGGAAGGCGTCGTGTTCGCGCGCACGTTCTGGCACAGCGTGATCCTCACGCTGCTGCTCGGCGTGCTCGTGTTCCTGCAGCAGCACGTGTTCACGTGGATGATTCCGGCGCTGCCGAAGTAGCGCACGGCGGGAAGCAGGAAGGCAGGCACGAGGAAAACGACGAGGGCAGGCGAGGGAAAAGCGCCGGAAAAGCACGGGGAATGTGCAGGGAAGTGCGACGGAAACTGCGCGAAACCGGTGAACGCGGGGCGGCTCAGCGCGCGTTCACCGGCCGCGTCGCGTGCGTTGGCTCGTGCGTCGCGGCCTGCGCCGGCAGGATGCACGCGAGGAACGCATCGATCGCGGGGCTCTGGCGGCGCGCCTTCAGGTAGTACACGTATTCGTCGATCGTCGTGTCGACGCCGCGCAGCGCGACGACGCGCAAGTCCGGATGACGCTCGGCCTCGCCGCGCGGAAACAGGCTGCCGCCCACGCCATGCAGGATCGCCTCGCGGATCGCTTCGCGGCTGCCGATCTCGGCGACCGACGTGGCCGCAACGCCGGCCGCCGCGAGGATCGTCTCCGTGCAGCGCCGCGTGACCGATCCTTCCTCGCGCATCAGCAGCCGCACGTCGGCGAGCTGCGCGGCGTCGATCGCGTCGAAGCGCGCGAGCGGATGGTCGCGATGCACGACGAGCACGAGCGGATCGGTGGAGATCACCTTGCGTTCGAGGCCGTCCGCGTCATTGCGCTGCGACGACACCGCGAGGTCGATGCGGAATTCCTGCAGCGCCTGCAGGATCTCCTCGGAATTGCCGATCCGGCACGTGAGCGCGATGGACGGATGCGCATGCGAGAAGCGGCCGACCGCGTCCATGATGTAGTACGGCCCGGTCGCGCCGATCCGCAGATGTCCTTCGAACAGGCCGCCGACGTTGCGCAGCATGATGTCGGCCTGCGCCTCGAGCGCGATCATCTTCTCGACGAGCGGCAGCAGCTCGATCCCGGTCTCGGTGACTTCGAGCTTGCGGCCGCTGCGATAGAACAGCTCGACGCCGTACAACTGCTCGACCTGCCGGATCTGCGCGGCGATCGTCGGCTGGCTGACGCCCAGGTGGCGCGCGGCGCGCGTGATGCTGCCCTGCCGGACGGTCGCGTGGAACGCCTTCAGCTGATCGAACACGACTCGGCTTCTCCCCCCTCTTCATCGCGCGTCAGCGTAGCGCAGGCATGTGTCGGCCGGATGAAAGGCGCGCCGGGCGCCGCTTCGAAAAAAAGCTGGGGGTGACCGCAAGAAACCTGCTGGAACCGGTCACGGCCGGGACACGCCGGTGCGGAGTAATAGCGGCAACGCACCGACCGCCGGCCCCGCTCGACCGGCGCCACCCTTACCGACCCACAGGATCCTCTTCATGTCCGCCACCAATCGACGCGATTTCCTGCGCCTCGCCGCCCAGTCGGCCGGCGCGATGGCCGCCTACGCCGGCTTCCCGCCCGCGGTCCGCAACGCACTGGCCATACCGGCCGCCTATCGCACCGGCACGATCCGCGACGTCGAACACGTCGTGATCTTCATGCAGGAAAACCGCTCGTTCGACCATTACTTCGGCGGGCTGCGCGGCGTGCGCGGCTTCAACGACCCGCGCCCGCACCTGCTGCCGAACGGTGCGCCGGTGTGGCAGCAGCCGCCGGCGTCGGTGTTCACGAAGAACTACCATTCGCGCGGGCTCGACCCGTCCGCGCCGTACGTGCTGCCGTTCTACCTCGACCCGAAGCAGACGACCGAATTCCAGCCGGGCACCAACCACGGCTGGAGCAGCGGCCACCTGTCCTGGAACAACGGCCAGTGGGACCAGTGGGTGAACCAGAAGCAGGACGTGCTGACGATGGGCTACCTGAAGCGCCAGGATCTCACGTACCACTACGCATTGGCCGACGCGTTCACGATCTGCGACTCGTACTTCTGCTCCGCGCACGCCGACACCGCACCGAACCGCATCTATCTGTGGACCGGCACGATCGACTCGCGCAACGTGTACGGCGCGCAGCCGAACGGCCCCGGCATCGGCGAGCGCAACGACACGAACGGCTACACGTGGACGACCTACGCGGAACGTCTCGAGAACGCGAAGATCAGCTGGAAGGTGTACCAGGGCGGCACGGGCATTCCGGGCGACCCGACCGACAACTACACCGACAATTCGCTGATGTTCTTCAAGAAGTTCCAGGTGAAGGAAGGCGCGAGCGGCCCGCTGGTCGACAAGGGCGCGTCGGACCACACGCTCGCCGAGCTGAAGGCCGACGTGCAGGCGAACCGGCTGCCGCAGGTGTCGTGGATCGTCGCGCCTTACAAGTACAGCGAGCACCCGCAAGCGTCGCCGACCGACGGCGCGTTCTACATCAACATGGTGCTCGAGGCGCTGACGTCGAACCCCGAAGTGTGGGCGAAGACGGTGTTCATCCTCAACTACGACGAGAACGACGGGCTGTTCGACCACGTCGTGCCGCCGGTGCCACCGGTCACGAGCGGCGTGGGCGGCCAGGGCATCGTGTCGTCGAACCTGCTGTCGAATCTCGGCGACGAACTGCTCGACCTGAACAAGTACCCGGGCGAGATGAGCCCGCTCGTGCCGGGCGCGGACCCGGGCGGCATCCAGCCGATCGGCCTCGGGCCGCGCGTGCCGCTGATCATCATCTCGCCGTGGACGAAGGGCGGCTGGGTCTGCTCGGAGACGTTCGACCACACGTCGGTGCTGCGTTTCCTCGAAGCGCGCTTCGGCGTGCAGGAGCCGAACATCAGCGCGTGGCGCCGGTCGGTCTGCGGCGACCTCACGTCGGCATTCGACTTCTCCGCGCGGCCCGATACGCGCACGGTGAGCTTCACGGTGCCGCAGCACATCGCCACCGCCGGCCAGGCGTACCAGGTGCCCGCGCAGCAGTCGATGCCGGCGCAGGAGCCCGGCACGCGTCCGGCGCGCGCGCTGCCGTACGAACTGTTCGTGCATGCCCGCGTGAACGGGCACGACGACAGCGTGTCGCTCGATTTCGCGAACTCGGGTGACGCGGGCGCCGCGTTCTACGTGTACGACCGCCGCAATCCGGCGACGCCGCCGCGCCGCTACGCGGTGTCCTCGCACGACCGCTTCGCCGATACCTGGAGCACGTCGGCCGCGCGCGGCGACTACCATCTCGCCGCCTATGGCCCGAACGGCTATCTGTGCGAATTCCAGGGCAACACGCGGCTGGCCGCGGACGGCCGCCACGCGAACCCGGAAGCGAAGATCGGCTACGACGTGCGCAATCGCCACGTGTACCTGCAACTGCGCAACAGCGGTCGTGCGGCATGCCGCGTGGTCGTCGACAACGCGTACAGCCACGCGCATGCGCGCACCTACACGCTGGAGCCGGGCGAGCGGATCGAAGATCACTTCGAGTTGTCGTCGAGCCACGGTTGGTACGATCTGACGATCACCGCGACGACGCTGCGCGGCGGCGACGACAAGGTCGTGCGCCGTTTCGCGGGCCACGTCGAGACGGGCCGGCCGAGCCAGAGCGATCCGGGGCCGGTGAAGCAGACGGCCTGACGGCAGGCCTGCATCGTGCGGTCCGGCGTGCGTGCGCCGGCCGCACGCTGACCGCATTCCGGCACGAGGAACCGGTTTTTGGAAACTGAAAACTGTTGACAATATATCGGGCCGAGGGTATACAACGATCATTCGCCGACATGGCGCCCTCGTTCTCATCCGCGGCTTCGCTGCCTGCCCGATCATGACTGCCCCGAACGCGCTCAACGCCATCGAACTCCTGCAAAGCCAGTCGCTCGCGATGATTGTCCAGGACATGCTCGAGCGCGCGATCGTGTCCGGCGAATATGCGCCGGGCGAGAAACTCAACGAAGTCGATATCGCGACCAAGCTGAACGTGTCGCGCGGGCCCGTGCGCGAGGCATTCCGTGCGCTCGAGCAGGCCGGGCTGCTGCGCAACGAGAAGAACCGCGGCGTGACGGTGCGCGTCGTGCCGCTGCGCGAGGCAGAGGAAATCTACGAAGTGCGCGCGATGCTCGACGAGTCGGTCGCGCGCGCGCTCGCGAAACGCATTTCGCCCGACACGCTGAAGGTGCTGAAGGGCATCATCCAGTCGATGAAGGATGCGGCGAAGGCGCACGACGTCACGCGCTATACCGAGCTGAACGTGCAGTTCCACGACGCGATGGTGGTCGGGGTCGGCAATACGCACCTCACCGACACCTATCGCCGGCTCGTGCGCCAGCTCGGGCTGCTGCGCCAGGCCGCGATCGAGGCCGAGGAGGACGCGATCGCGGTGTCGGCGGCCGAGCACGGCAAGATCGTGCAGGCGCTCGCGAGCGGCGATGAGGAGAAGGCCGTCGCGCTCGTGCGCGAGCACCTCGCGCACGGCCTCGCGCGGATGCGTCGCACGCACGAGCAGGGGCTGCCCGCGGCGGGCAAGGCGGCGCGCGAGAAAGCCGCGCGCGTGTGACGCGGCCGCACGGGCGGTCGTACCAAAAGCAAAGGGACGCTTCGCAGCGTCCCTTTTTCGTTGCGCTTCGTTGCGCGTCGCGTCATCGCATCGTCACGCCTTGTCGGCCTTGCCCGCCGCGCTCGCGAATTTCGCGAGCCACGTGTCGATCCTCGCCGGCCGTCGGCTCTCGTCTTCCGCGCGCTCCTTGCGGCGGATCGCATTGCGCACGACGTGCGCGCCGACATAGCGGATCGGCTCCGGCGGGAAATGGCCGAGCGGGCCGCGCGCGATCGGACTGCGCGTCCATGCGTTGTCGAGGCCGAGCACCAGCGACGACAGGATCTGCCCGCCCATGTAGGTCGGCCCGACGCCGTTGCCCGAATAGCCGAAGCCGTAGAACACGTTCGGCGCGTCGTCGAGGCGGCCGAAGAACGGGAAGCCCGTCACCGAGCGGTCCGACGGGCCGTTCCAGCTTGCGGTGATCGGCACGCCGGCGAGCGACGGGAAGAATTCGCGCAGGCTCCGCGTGAGCTGCGCCTCGTACGGCGAGCGCCGGTCGAACACCGGCGCGATGCGGCTGCGCCACGAGAACGTGTTGCCGCCCTTGCCGAGCATCAGCCGGCCGTCGGCGGTCGTGCGGTAGTAATACACGAAGATCCGCGAATCGAGCACCGACACGCCGTCCACGAGCCCGGTCCGCTCGAGCAGTTCCGGGCATTTCTCGGTGATGACCATGTCGCTCGACACGACCGCGATCGTGCGTTCGAACTGCGGGAAGCGGCTCGCCATCCACGCGTTGATCGCGAACACCAGCTTGCTCGCGCGCACGCTGCCGGACGGCGTGCGCACGACGGCCGGCTGCCCCGGCGTGAAGTCGACGAGCGGTGTGCGTTCGTAGATCCGGATCCCCATGTCGAGCGCGACGCGGCGCAGCCCGCGCACGAGCTTGCCCGGATGCACGGTCGCGGCGATCGGCGAGTACACGCCGTCGAGATTGCGTGCGGAGCCCGAGCGGCGCGCGACGTCGGCGGCCGGCAGCGGCTCGTAGCTGTGGATGCCGCACGCGGCGAGCGCGTCGAGCACCGGCGCGAGCGTGCCGACCTGCGCGCGCGACGTCGCGGTGTACAGCGTGCCGTCGAGCCGCAGCTCGGCATCGACGCGATGCGCGCGGCAGAAGTCGGCGATGTGCTGGACGGCCGCCTCCGACGCCTTCACGAGCCGGATCGCCTCCGCTTCGCCGAACAGCCTCCGCAGCGTCAGGAATTTCGCGGACCATGTCAGCAGGCAGCCGCCGTTGCGCCCGCTCGCGCCGGCGCCGCACAGGTCGGCCTCGAGTATCGCGATGTCGAGCGCCGGGTTCTGCTGCTTCGCCTGGATCGCGGTCCAGAGCCCGGTGAAGCCGCCGCCGACGATACAGACGTCGGCCTGCGTCGCGCCCTGCAGCGCGGGGGCGAGATCGCCATCGTTGAACAGTGCCTGTTCGATCCAGAAAGGTCGCATCGGATGTCGTGCCGGTAAGGGTCGAAGATTGCCGTGCCGCACACGGCGGGAAAACGAAAGCGAAAACGAAGCCGCCGCGCGGCGATGCGTGACGTCGTGCGGCGAGTGCATCGCGTCAGGTCGCCGCGTCGGCGGACACGCGCCGCACGCCCATCGCCTTCAGCGTGTCGGCGATCGCGGCGACCGCGCCGGGAATACCGGCTCGCCGAAGTGGCCGATGCAGCCGACGCGGAACGTGTCGACTTCCGTCAACTTGCCCGGATACGGAATGTAGCCGCGCTTTTTGACCTCCTGATAAAGGCGCTTGAAATCGTAGTTCGGATCGTCCGGTCTTTTGCCTTCTGTTCTCTGCATGTTGTTGACAATCTACAAATCATCAATTTTAATGTCAAGCATGGAAAAGACCTCCTCGGCGCGGCGCGGGCGCCGACAGCTCGACCCCTTCGAACCGAAAGGACTGAACGTCATGACCGAAACGCCTGTCTCCGTGGAAGTGAACGGCCGCCGCTACAACTGGATGAGCCGCCCCGTGGTGGTGGTCTGCGTCGACGGCTGTGCCTACGAATATCTCGAGATGGCGGCCGAGGCCGGCGTCGCGCCGTTCCTGCGCACGCTGCTGAAGCCGGGCACGGCGCTCAAGGGCGAGTGCGTGGTGCCGAGCTTCACGAACCCGAACAACCTGTCGATCGTGACCGGCGTGCCGCCGGCGATCCACGGGATAAGCGGCAACTACTTCTACGATCGCGACACCGGCGCCGAGGTGCTGATGAACGATCCGAAGTATCTCGTTGCGCCTACCGTGCTCGCGACCTTCGCCGAACAGGGCGCGCGCGTCGCGGTCGTCACCGCGAAGGACAAGCTGCGGCGCCTGCTCGGCAAGGGGCTCAAGGGCATCTGCTTCTCGTCGGAGAAGGCCGACGAGGCGAGCCTCGAGGAAAACGGCATCGACAACGTGCTCGAGCTGGTCGGCAAGCCGGTGCCGAGCGTGTACAGCGCGGACCTGTCCGAGTTCGTGTTCGCGGCCGGCGTGCGCCTGCTCGAGACGCGCCCGATCGACCTGATGTACCTGTCGACGACTGACTACGTGCAGCACAAGTGCGCACCCGGCACCGACGGCGCGAACGCGTTCTACCAGATGATGGACGCGTACCTGAAGCGGCTCGACGCGCTCGGCGCGATCGTCGCGATCACGGCCGACCACGGGATGAACGCGAAGCACGACGGCGAGACCGGCGAGCCGAACGTGATTTATCTGCAGGAGCTGTTCGACGAGTGGCTCGGCCACGACGCCGCGCGCGTGATCCTGCCGATCACCGATCCGTACGTCGTGCATCACGGTGCGCTCGGCTCGTTCGCGACCGTCTACGTGCCGGCTTCCGCCGACGCCGACGCGCTGCGCGCGCGGCTCGCCGAGGTGGACGGCATCGAGATCGTGCTGACGGGCGCCGAAGGTTGCGCGCGCTTCGAGCTGCCGCCCGACCGGATGGGCGACCTGATCGTGATCTCGAAGCAGGACGTCGTGCTCGGCACGCGCCGCATCAAGCACGACCTGTCGGGCCTCGACGTGCCGCTGCGCTCGCACGGCGGGATCTCCGAACAGATCGTGCCGCTGATCTTCAGCAAGCCGGTCGCGACCGACGTCACGGGTCGCGCGCGACTACGCAACTTCGACATCATCGACATCGCGCTCAATCATCTGCAGTGACGCGGACGCATCCGCCAGGGAGACATCATGAACGCCATTGCAGCCTCGACGGCGGCCCGCTCGCCTCATCGTGAAGCACTGCGAATCGATGGGGAGCGGATTCATCGAGACGCGGTGATCGAGGTTCGCAACCCGTACGACGGAACGCTGGTCGGCACCGTGCCGAAGGCGACGCTCGACGACGTGCGACGCGCATTCGCCGTCGCGCGTGCATACCGGCCATTGCTTACGCGCCACGAGCGTGCGGCGATCCTGCGCCGCGCGGCCGACATCGTGCGTGCGCGCACCGCCGAGATCGCGGCGCTGATCACGGCCGAGGCCGGGTTGTGCATCAAGGATTCGACGTACGAAGCGGGGCGCGTGGCCGACGTGCTCACGTTCGGCGCGGGCGAAGTGCTGAAGGACGACGGGCAGATCTTCTCGTGCGATCTGACGCCGCACGGCAAGAAGCGTCGCGTGTACACGCAGCGCGAACCGCTGCTCGGCGTGATCTCCGCGATCACGCCGTTCAACCATCCGATGAACCAGGTCGCGCACAAGGTCGTGCCGTCGGTCGCGACCAACAACCGGATCGTCGTGAAGCCGTCGGAGAAGGTGCCGCTGTCGTGCTACCTGTTCGCGGACATCCTGTATGAAGCCGGCCTGCCGCCGCAAATGCTGCAGGTGATCACCGGCGACCCGAACGAAATCGCGGACGAGCTGATCACGAACCCGGCGATCGATCTGATCACGTTCACCGGCGGCGTGTCGATCGGCAAGTCGATCGCGTCGCGGATGGGCTACCGGCGCGCGGTGCTCGAACTCGGCGGCAACGATCCGATCATCGTGATGGAAGACGCCGATCTCGACGAAGCGAGCACGCTCGCCGTGTCGGGCTCGTACAAGAACTCGGGGCAGCGCTGCACCGCGATCAAGCGCATGCTCGTGCATGAGGCGGTGGCCGATCGCTTCACCGAGCTGGTCGTTGAGAAAACCCGCGCGTGGGCTTACGGGAATCCGGCGGATCCGTCGGTCGACATGGGCACCGTGATCGACGAAGCGGCCGCGAAGTTCTGCGAGCAGCAGGTGAACGACGCGATCGCGCGCGGTGCGCGGCTCCTGGTCGGCAACGTGCGCGACGGCGCGTTGTATTCGCCGACGGTCGTCGATCGCGTGACGCCCGACATGCCGCTCGTAAAGTACGAAACGTTCGGGCCGGTGTCGCCGATCATGCGCTTTCGCGACATCGACGACGCGATCCGGATGTCGAACAGCACCGACTATGCGTTGTCGTCGTCGGTCTGCACGAACCGCTTCGACAGCATCACGCGCTTCATCACGGAGCTCGAGGTCGGCAGCGTGAACGTGCGCGAGGTGCCGGGCTACCGGCTCGAACTGACGCCGTTCGGCGGCGTGAAGGATTCGGGCCTCGGCTACAAGGAAGGCGTGCAGGAGGCGATGAAGAGCTTCACGAACACGAAGACCTATTCGCTACCGTGGTAAGCGGTGCATGATGCGGACTCATCGGCCGCCACGCGACGGTCAATCCTCGTCTTCGTGATGGTGACGACGCCAGCCGCGATGCCAGCCGTTGTCGTGCCGGTAGTAGCGGTAACGGTAGTCGCCGTAGTACGGGCCGTAATAGACAGGTGCCGGCTCGTAAATCACGGGTGGCGGCGGCGCGTAGTAGACCGGCGGCGCTTCGATAACGGGGCCTGGCACCCCGAAATACACGCCGATGTCGGCACGCGCGAACGCACTTGCCGACAGGCAGGCGGCCGCGATGCCGAGAGCACTGGACAACAGGATGCGTTTCATTTTCCGTTCACTCCGTTCGCGGGCGGCAAGGCCCGCGAGCAATCGGTTCACCATGTCTTCATGGTACGTAGCGCTTGCCGAATGGGTGATACCGCATCGTCGCTTCTGTAACTGCCGGTAACGAATCGTCGTACGATCGCCGCGCTGTATCGCGACGGATTTTGTCTGCGGAATGGACGTGGCCGGCCGGCGCGTTCGTTATTCGACGCGCTCATATCGTTAGCGGATTTGCGTTTTTGCCGGATATCGGCGCGTCGGTAGAATTCGCGGACCTCTCGCGCGGCCGTTCGGGCCGGCGGGTCCACTCCCTTCCATCGTTCGGGGTCCGCACCATGAAATTCCTTCGCTCCATCCTGGTCGTCGCATTGCTGCAGGCCACTGCCGTCACGAGCGCGCTAGCGGCCGACGGTCTCGCGCAGATCAAGTCGGCCGGCGTGTTCCGGGTCGGCACCGAAGGCACCTATGCACCATTCACGTATCACGATGCGTCGGGCAAGCTGACCGGCTTCGACGTCGACATCGCGGCCGCGATCGCGCAACGGCTCGGCGTGAAGGCGGAGTTCGTCGAAGGCAAGTGGGACGGGCTGATCGCGGGCCTCGACGTGAACCGATACGACGCGGTCGTCAACGAAGTGTCGATCACCGATGCGCGCAAGGCGAAATACGATTTCTCGACGCCGTACATCACGTCCCACGCGGTGCTGATCGTGCGCGCGGACAACACGTCGATCCGCTCGTTCGACGACCTGAAGGGCAAGAAATCCGCGAACACGCTGACCAGCAATTTCGGCAAGCTCGCGGCCGCGCACGGCGCGGACGTGGTGCCCGTGCAGGGCTTCAACGAATCGATCGACCTGCTGAGCGCGGGGCGCGTCGACGCGACGATCAACGATTCGCTGTCGTACCTCGATTTCCGCAAGCACAAGCCCGACGCGAAACTGAAGGTCGCGGCGACCGACACGAGCGGCGCCGGCGATGCATCGGGCGTGCTGCTGCGCAAGGGCAGTCCCGCGCTGGTGGCGGCGATCGACAAGGCGCTCGCGGACATCAAGGCCGACGGCACCTACGCGAAGATCTCGCAGAAATACTTCGGCCGCGACGTGTCGCAGCCGTGACGCGAGGCTGACCGATGCCGCCCTGGTTGCACCTGATGGCGGAATCGCTGCGGCCCCTGCTGGTGGCGGGGCTCGTGTTCACGGTTCCGCTCACGCTCGCGTCGTTCGCGATCGGCCTGCTGCTCGCGTTCGGCGCGGCGCTCGCGCGCCTGTTCGGGCCGCGCTGGGCGCAGGCCGGCGTGCGTTTCTACATCTGGTTGTTTCGCGGCTCGCCGCTGCTCGTGCAGCTGTTCGTGATCTTCTACGGATTGCCGAACGTCGGCATCGTGCTCGATCCGCTGACCGCCGCCGTGATCGGCTTCTCGCTGAACGTCGGCGCGTACAACGCCGAGGTGATCCGCGGCGTGATCGAGTCGATCCCGAAGGGGCAGTGGGAAGCCGCGTACTCGATGGCGATGACGCGCGCGCAGGCGCTGCGCCGCGCGATCCTGCCGCAGGCCGCGCGCGTCGCGCTGCCCGCGCTGTCGAACTCGTTCATCTCGCTGGTGAAGGACACGTCGCTCGCGGCCGTGCTGACCGTGCCCGAGATCTTCCAGGCTGCGCAGCGCATCGCGGCCGTCACCTACGAGCCGCTGATCCTCTATACGGAAGCCGCGCTGATCTATCTGCTGTTCAGCTCGGTGCTCTCGTCGCTGCAACGTCGGCTCGAGCTCCGCTTCGGGCGTCATGCGTTGTTCCACGCGGAGTTGCGATGATCCGTCTCGAACGCATCGACAAATCGTTCGGCGCGCAGCGCGTGCTGACCGGCATCGACCTCGCGTTGCAGCCCGGCAGCGTGACCGCGTTGATCGGGCCGTCCGGCAGCGGCAAGAGCACGCTGCTGCGCTGCGTGAACCTGCTCGAAGTGCCGGAGGCGGGCGTGCTCACGGTCGGCGATGCCCGCATCGACTTCGCGGCGGGGCGTCGCCCGTCGCGCGATCACGTGTTCGCGGTGCGCCGTCAGACCGGCATGGTGTTCCAGAACTTCCAGTTGTTTCCGCATCTGAGCGTCGTGCAGAACGTGATGGAAGGGCTCGTGACCGTGCAGCGCTGGCCGCGCGAGCAGGCGCGCGAACGGGCGCTCGCGTTGCTGGACAAGGTCGGTATCGCCGACAAGGCCGACGCATGGCCCGCGACGCTGTCGGGCGGCCAGCAGCAGCGCGTGGCCATCGCGCGCGCGCTCGCACCGTCGCCGCAGGTGCTGCTGTGCGACGAGCCGACGTCCGCGCTCGATCCTGAATTGTCCGTCGAAGTCGTCGAAGTGCTGCGCCAGCTCGCGCGGGAAGGCACGACGATGCTGATGGCCACGCACGACCTGCGCCTGGCGGCGTCGGTCGCGCACGATGCGGTGTTTCTCGCGGATGGCCGGGTGGTCGAGGCCGGCGCATCGCGCGAACTGTTCGGGCGGCCGCGCGATCCGCGCACCGCGAAGTTCGTCGCGACGCTCGCGCAGGGCGTGCCGGCCTTCTGATTTGCTGTGCCACGCGATTGCGTGGGCGATCATTCCTGTCCGTGTGCGTCGAGCACCGCGGCGACGATCGCCTCGGGCGCATCCTCCTGGACCAGGTGTCCCGCACACGGCACGCGGATCAGCTTGCCGCCCGCGATGCGATCGGCGAGGGCCTGCCCCTGTTCGAGCGGAATCCACGCGTCGTCCTCACCCCACACGATGCGCACCGGAAAGTCCGGCGGCGCATAGCGTGCCTCGGCTTCCTCGATGTAACGCTGGCGCATTTGCGCGATCTGTCGATAGAACGCCGGCTGGCCGGTCGGCGTGAGCCATGGCGAGCGATAGATCGACAGCACGTCGTCGCTCAACGGTCGCGCGACGGCATGGCCGATGTAGGCCGACACGAGCGCATGGTGCGCATATGCCGGCAGCCCGGTGAACGCGGCTTCGTGCTGCGCGACATGCCGCACGAACGGCGAGCCTTGCGGCGCGATCGCGACCGGGTTCACGAGCGTCAGGTCCGAATACGCGATGCCGTCGAGGAAGTGCGCGCGCAGCACGGTCGCGCCGCCGTAATCGTGCGCAAGCACGCGCGGGCGCGAAATTTTCCATTCGTCGAGCAGGGCGCCGAACAGCACGTTCTGCCGGCCGAGCGAGACGTCCGCGTCGGGCATGTCCGACTGGCCGTAGCCGAGCAGGTCGTAGAAGAACACGCGATGGCGTCGCGCGAGCCATGGCGCGATCCGGCGCCACACCTGGGATGAAAACGGCGTGCCGTGCACGAGCACGAGCGGCGGACCTTCACCGAGCGTGCCCCATGCGATCCGGTGACCGTCGAAAACGAAGCGATTGGCGAGATCGAGCATCGGTGCCTCCGTGCTAACCTGTTTGGGTTGATAACAGGTTACGCCTGTTCATCCGGATATGAAACCGATAGGTGGAAATAAATGGTTACTCGACACGAGCCTGCGCGACAGGCGCACGCATGGACCGCGGCCGATTTCGTCGGCGGCCATCCGGCGCTGGATTTCCTGAACACGGTGGCCGACACGGGCAAGACGCGCGACGAGGACAAACTCGTCGACTGGGCGGCCGTGCGCGCATGGGCGGGGAAGTCGGGCTTGCTGGCTCGGGCCGACCTGACACGGTTTCTGCGTTATCCCCGGCAGGACGGCGCGGACGAACTCGCCGCGCTGCACGGTTTTCGCGAGGATGCATACGTGGCGCTCGCGCACCTGACGAGCGGTGGCGGCGGCAGCGCCGGCGCGCGGGCGGCGCATCGGCTCGCGGAGGCGATTCGCGATGCGATCGGGCGCAGCACGTTCGACGCGGTCGATGGCCGCTTCGCATGGCGGCCCGATGCGCGTGCGGCGTCGCGCTGGGTCGACGCGGCCGCGCTCGGGTTCGAGCATCTGCTGCGCGGCGACGACTTCGCGCGCGTGCGGCAGTGCGGCCGCTGTACGTGGTTCTTCGTCGATCGCGGCCGCGGCGTCGGGCGACGCTGGTGCGACATGCGCACGTGCGGGAATCGCGCGAAGGTGGAGGCGTTCAGGGAGCGGTGAGGCGAGGGCCGTGGTGTCGGCGGCCCGGCTGCTCCGCGTTCGTCATTCAGTGAGTTCGTGCGGCCGATGGTCGGGCCATAGCGCACCGATGACGAACAATCCGGCGACGAGGAACGGCGCGCCGATCGCGAACAGGATCGCCGTGAGTCCCCACCGGTCCCAGAACCGGTCGATGACCGCGCGCTCGGGTATGACGGGGTCGTACAGCACGTTGACCAGCTCGCCTTCGTACAGGCCGGGGCGCGATGAAGCCGAGCCTTGCGCGAACGTGACCGGGCGGCCGCTGTCCGTCGTGAACGCAATGGTCGCCGAATAGAGCGACGTGCGTGTGCGGGACGATTGGGCGGATTCGGTGATCTCGACGACGTGGCCGGTCGAGTGCGCGTAATGGCGGGCGATCTGCCATTGTCTCAGCCCGGCGGCGCCGGCGCCGGCCAGGAAGCCGGTGCCGATCGCGATCGGCATCAGCACGATCGCGATGTTCCAGCGGCGCCGGGCCGACTTGCCGGCGGCCGGTGCGGCAAGCACGTCGGCGTGCCGGCTGCGGCGCTCGCTCCTGTACAGCAGGCTGCCGATCGCAAGCGACGCGACCGCGAGCAGAGTCGGCACCGCGACGGGAAACCAGCGTTGCGTGAAATCGTCGATCAGCGCGGGACGGTTCGGATGGGCCGGATCGACCAGGACGTCCACGCTTTCGCCGATGTCGTACGCCGGGACCACCGATGCGGTATTGCCGGCGACTTCACGGCGATGGCCGTCGTTCGCGAGATAGGCGACGATCGGGCGGTATCCGCGCATCGCGTCGCTGTCCTGCACGATGCGCACGACCGTGCCCGGCGTGCGGACCAGATCACCCACCGCATGGCTCGCGATGACGGCCAGCATCGCTGCGACCACGAGCAGTGCAACGCCGAGCGCGAGTGCGACGAGCGCGTCCTTACGTGGCATGGCCGGATTCGCGGTGCGCGTCGCGCGACGGGGCTGGATGCGATCGGGGGGATGGCGCGACTCGACGCGCGCGCCGCTGTCGGCGTGACCATGCCCTCTGAATGGTCGCGTCTCGCTCACATGATTCCATGTCTGACGTCCCATGCTCTCTCAGTGCCGGCGGCGATATGGCGATCGCCGTCCCGGTCGTGTGATATTTTGTCGGACGATTCTAGCGGAAAGTGCGCGGGGCGAGGCATGTATGTAATTGCATGCCGTGATGCGAGGGAGTCAGGCGGGCGCCTGAATCGGTCGCCGGAACGGAAAAAGGCCGGTCAGCTTGCGCTGACCGGCCTTTTGAATTCCTGGTGGGGCGTGAGTGACTCGAACACTCGACCTACGGATTAAGAGTCCGCTGCTCTACCAACTGAGCTAACGCCCCCAACAGAAGAGAGATTATGCACGGGTATTTCGGTCTTGGCAAGCGCTTTCTGCAAATTTCCTGAAAATACTTCGTCACGGCCCCGGCGGCTCCCCGCGCGGTCACGAGCGATCGCAGTTGGCGCGCTCCCGGTATGATGACGTCCACACCTGTTGCGCGGCGGTCGCGCAACGTTTTCTGGACATTCGAAGATGGACGAAAACGCAGTCCGCGAATTGTTGGACCGCCTGCTGGCCCCGTGGGTCCGCTCGCTCGGTCTGGTCCCCGTATCGATCGGCGACGACAGCGTCACGATGCGCCTGCCGTTTTCCGGCGAATTCCGTCATTCGGGCGGCATCATCTGCGGGCAGGTGTTCACGGCCGCCGCCGACACCGCGATGGTGGTCGCGATCTCGGTCGCGCTCGGCGAGTTCCGGCCGATGACCACCGTGTCGCTGAACACGAATTTCATGCGTCCGGTGCGCAAGGGCGACGTGCTCGTCACCGCGCGCGTGCTGCGGATGGGCCGCAACCTGGTGTTCGGCGAAGTCGAGCTGTTCGACGAGGACGGCAAGATGGCCGTTCACGCAACGTCGACCTACGCGCTCGTCGGCTGAGCGGCGCGATGTTCGACCAGATCGTTTTCGCGGGCGGCGGCAATCGCTGCTGGTGGCAGGCCGGCTTCTGGGACGTTGCCCAGCCGGCGCTCGGCTTGCGTCCGCGCGTGATCGCCGGCATCTCGGCCGGCGCGGCGACCGCCTGCATGCTGTATACGCGCGACGCCGCGTGGGTGATGCGCTATTACGAGGAGGCGCTGCGCCACAACCGCAAGAACGCGTACTTGGGAAACCTGTTCGGGCGCGAGCCGGTGTTTCCGCATTACCGTATCTACCGTCAGGCGCTGCTCGACATCTACGGCGAGCCGTTCCCGCAACTTGCCGACGCGCCGGAGATCCGCATCGGCGTGTCGCACGTGCCGCGCTGGCTCGGCGCGCGCAGCGCGGTCGCGGCCGGCCTCGTTGCATACAACATCGAAAAGTACGTGCGCAAGACGCTGCACCCGACGCTCGGGCGCACGCTCGGCTTCCGGCCCGAGTTCGTGCGCGCGCAGGCATGCGCGAGCGTCGAAGAACTCGCCGACCTGATCCTGCAGTCGTCGTGCACGCCGCCGTTCACGCCGGTGCTGCGCCGCGGCGGCCGGCCGGTGCTCGACGGCGGCATGGTCGACAACGTGCCGGTCGACGCGCTCGACGCATCGCCGGGCGACGTGCTGGTGCTCGTCACGCGGCTGTATCCGCGCCCGCAGATGTTCACGGTCGCGCATGGCGACCAGCGGCGGCTCTATGTGCAGCCGTCGAGCAAGGTGCCGATTTCGAGCTGGGATTACACGAGTCCGTCGCAGATGCGGCATGCATACGACCTCGGACGGCGCGACGGCGAGCATTTCCTCACGCGCGTCGACGCGATGACGGGCGGCCGCGTGGCCGCCTGAAGGCGGGAACGGAGAAACGGAGCCGCGCGGCGAACGCGGCTCGCGCCGGTCAGCGCACGCGGCGCGGCGTCAGCGCTTCCGGATTGACGACGCTCGACAGGTCGCCCTGGTCGAACGCGAGGATGTTCCGGAACGCCGCGCTGAAGTAGAGCTCGTAGCTTTCTCGCTCGACGTAGCCGATGTGCGGCGTGCAGATCACGTTTTCCATCCGCAGCAGGCTGTAGCCCTGCAGGATCGGCTCGCTCTCGAACACGTCGATCGCGACCATCCCCGGACGGTTGTGCGACAGCGCGTTGACGAGCGCGTTTTCCTCGAGCAGTTCCGCGCGGCTCGTGTTGACGAGCAGCGACGTCGGCTTCATCCGCATCAGGTCTTCCTGCTTCACGATCCCGCGCGTGTCGTCGTGCATGCGCAGGTGCAGCGACAGCACGTCGCTCTGCTCGAACAGCGCTTCGCGGCTCTCGGCGGCGGTGTAGCCGTCGGCGCGTGCGGCCTCGAGCGAATGCTCGCGGCCCCAGATCAGCACGTTCATCCCGAACGCCTTGCCGTAGCCGGCGACCAGCCGGCCGATCTTGCCGTAGCCCCAGATGCCGAGCGTCTGGCCGCGCAGCACCTGGCCGAGACCGAAGTTCGGCGGCAGCGCCGACGTCTTCAGGCCCGACTGTTGCCAGGCACCCTGTTTCAGGTTCGCGACGTATTGCGGAATGCGGCGCTGGGCAGCCATCACGAGCGCCCAGGTCAGTTCGGCGGGCGCGACCGGCGAACCCGTGCCTTCGAGCACCGCGATGCCGCGATCGGTACACGCTTCGAGGTCGATGTGGCTCGAGATACGGCCGGTCTGGCTGATCATGCGCAGGTTCGGCAGCTTGGCGAGCAATTGCGACGAAATCGGCGTGCGCTCGCGAATCAGCACGAGCGCCTCGACTTCCGCCAGGCGGCTCGCGAGTTGCCCCAGGCCGCGTACCGTGTTGTTGAAGACCTTCACGTCGTGCTCGGCGAGCATCTCGAAGCAGTTCAGCTTGCGGACGGCGTCCTGGTAGTCGTCGAGGATGGCAATTTTCATGATCAGCGGGAGTCGCGCGTTGAAAGCGGCAGTGGCGGCGGCGCACGTCGCGCACCCGTCCCGCCCGGCCGGGGCCGACATGATGCTACGTCGGCGGACGTCGTGGTGTCTTTTTAACAGGTTGTTACGCTCCGCCGCAATCGGCGCCGGCCAGACCCGGCGCCGCTCCCGTCGGCTGCGGCGGGGTGCGATGTTGTGTCGCATCAGACACGTCCTTCCTGATTCGGCCGCTTACCGGACGAGGTTCACCCAATTGTTGCTTCAATCAGAATAATTGGATCATCCATTCGCGATGAGTGAGGATTTTTGACTATTTTTATCGTCAACGCAGGCCTTGTTGAGCAACTCTGCATCATTTCCGCTGTCGTAGGAGAATTACGCATATGCTTCAACTTTTTGAAGTTGTAACAGCGGCAGGAGTCGTTTATGGATCATTTGCAGTCGATGCGCGTGTTCGTCAAGGTTGCGGATCTCGGCAGTTTCGCGCGGGCCGCGAGTGCAATGGATATCTCCAACGCGGTCGCGACGCGTCACGTCGCCGATCTGGAAGGCCGGCTCGGCACGCGTCTGCTGAACCGCACCACGCGCAGCCTTTCGCTGACGGAGTCGGGCCAGGTCTACCTGGAGCGGGCGCGCCAGATTCTCGATGAGCTCGAGGATGTCGAACAGATGGTCGTCGCGCGCAATCACGAGCCGGTCGGCACGCTGCGCATCGTCGCGCCGGTCGTGTTCGGCCTGCACAACCTTGCGCCCGTCCTGCAGTCGTACACCGAGAATTTCCCGAAAGTGGTGCCGGATCTGACGCTGGTCGATCGCCAGGTCGATCTCGTCGAGGAAGGTTTCGACGTCGGCATCGTCGTCACGCGTCAGATGCGCAGCGCGAGCATCGTCACGCGTCGGCTGACCACGGGCTGCATGACCGTGTGCGCGACGCCGAGCTACCTGGAAAAGCACGGCGTGCCGACCCACCCGGAACATCTCGCCGAACACCCGGCGCTGAGCTTGCCGACCGAATACTGGGGCGACGAGCGCGTGTTCACGGGGCCGGACGGCGAAGTGCGCGTGCGCCCGACCAACGTGATCGTCGCGAACAACACCGCGATGCTGCGCCAGTTCGCGCTGCTCGGGATGGGTGTCGCGATCCTGCCGAGCTACCTGATCGGCAGCGACATCGCGCGCGGTGCGCTGGTGCGGCTGCTGCCGGATTTCCGGCTGCCGCAGGTCGAGATCAACATCGCATATCCGAGCCGGCGCCATCTGCCTGCGAAGGTGCGCACGTTCATCGACCACCTCGTCGAGTATTTCAGCCACTCGACCGACGCGACGATGGGCGAACAGTGGGCCGCACAGGGTGCTGCGCCTGCGCCGATCGGCGTCGAGACGCGTGCCGAGCCGCCCGAATCGACCGGCCCGAACCTGCAGCCGCGCCTCGCGCGTTCGCCGCGCGCGCGGGTCGCGGTGCCGTCGCCGCTGTAACGTCGCGGCGGTCGCGCACCGACACGGCCAGCATCAAGAAAAAACGCGGATCGAGCGATCGATCCGCGTTTTTTTATCGCTGCTTGCATGGCCGTGCGTCCGACGTGCGACGCGCCGGGGGAGCCCCCGGCAGCCGGAGCATTACGAGCCGGTCTTGCGCGCCGTCGTCTTGCGGGCGGCGGTCTTGCGAGCCGGTGCCGGCTTCTCGTCGGCGCCTTCCGTGACGGTTTCGGCGTCCTTCGTCGCCGATTTTGCCGTCTTCTTCGCGGCGGCAGCCTTCGGCTCCTTCTTCTCGAACTCGAAACCGATCTTGCCGTCCGGCTGCTTCACGAGGAAGGCCTTGAAGTTGCGCCCCGTGCGCGACGACTTGAAGTTCGGTAGCAGATCCGTGCGGCCGTCGGCCAGCAGCTTCGCCATCTGCTCGCGCGTGATTTCCTGCTGCAGGATCACCTTGCCCGAACGGAAGTCGCAGGTTTTCGGATTCGCGACCGAGTGCTCGCACACATAGCTCATCCCGTGCTCGAACACGCGGCCCTTGCACTTCGGGCACGCGCCGACCGGTTCCTGCGCGGAGAAGTCGGGCGCCTCGCCTTCCTCACCGCCCTGGTCCTGGCCGAAGTCGAACTCGAGCTTGTAGTTCTTCGTCTCGTCGTCGAACGAGAGCTTCAGGATCGCCGAGAACGGACGGCCCATCTTGCTGCGGAAGCCGGACAGCGGACCGATCGTCTTCTGCTGCAGCAGCTCCTCGACTTCCGCGATCTCGAACTGCCGGCTACCCGGAATCTTCGAGATCGAGAACTCGCACTTCGTGCACGCGAAGCGGCGGTAGTTTTCCTTCACCTGGCCGCCGCAGTTCGGGCATGGCGTCTCGAGCGTCGCGTAATCGCCGGGGATCGTGTCGGAATCGTATTCCTTCGCGCGCTTGACGATCTGCTGCGTCATGCGGGCGATTTCCTGCATGAACGCGTCGCGCCCGAGGTTGCCGCGCTCCATCTGCGACAGCTTGTATTCCCATTCGCCGGTGAGCTCGGGCGCGGTCAGCTCCTTCACGCCGAGCCCGCGCAGCAGCGTCATCAGCTGGAATGCCTTCGCGGTCGGGATCAGTTCGCGGCCTTCGCGCACGAGATATTTCTCGCCGAGCAGGCCTTCGATGATCGCCGCGCGCGTCGCCGGCGTGCCGAGGCCCTTCGCGGCCATCGCCTCGCGCAGCTCGTCGTCCTCGACGAGCTTGCCCGCGCCTTCCATCGCCGACAGCAGCGTCGCTTCCGAGTAGCGTGCGGGCGGCTTCGTCACGAGCGCGACCGCGGCGATCTCGTCCGTCTTCACCTTCTCGTCCTTCTGCACCGGCACGAGGTTCGCGTCCGCGCCTTCGGCGTCGCGGCCGTACACCTGCAGCCAGCCCGGCTCGACGAGCACCTTGCCTTCGGTCTTGAAGTGATGACCGGCGACTTCGGTGATCCGCGTCGTGACGCGGAATTCGGCCGCCGGGAAGAACACCGCGAGGAAGCGCTTCACGACCATGTCGTACAGCTTCTGCTCCGGCTCGGACAGCGACTTCGGCGCCTGCAGCGTCGGGATGATTGCAAAGTGGTCGCTGATCTTCGAGTTGTCGAAGATCCGCTTGTTCGGCTTCACCCAGCCCTTGTCGAGCACCTGCTTCGCGTGCGGCAGGTAGTTGTGGCTCTCCTTGAGCATCTCGAGCGTGGACTGCACCGTCGAGAGGTAGTCTTCCGGCAGCGCGCGCGCGTCGGTACGCGGGTAGGTCAGCACCTTGTGCTTTTCATACAGCGCCTGCGCGAGACCGAGCGTGTTCTTCGCGGAGAAGCCGAAGCGGCTGTTCGCTTCGCGCTGCAGGCTCGTCAGGTCGAACAGCAGCGGCGACAGCTGGGTCGACGGCTTCGATTCCTCGGACACCGTGCCGACCTGGTCGCGGCACGCGGCGACGATCGTTTCGGCGGCCGGCAGGCTCCACAGGCGGGAGTCGCGCTTTTCAGGATCGAATTCGTCGCGCTTGAATTTCGGGTCGAACCACTTGCCTTCGTAGAATCCGCCCGCGCACGCGAACTCGGCCTTCACTTCCCAGTAGTCGCGCGGGATGAAACGGCGGATTTTCTCTTCACGTTCGACGACGATCGACAACGTTGGCGTCTGAACGCGGCCGACGGTCGTCAGGAAGAAGCCGCCGCCCTTGCTGTTGAACGCGGTCATCGCCCGCGTGCCGTTGATCCCGACGAGCCAGTCGGCTTCCGAGCGGCAGCGTGCGGCGTCGGCGAGCGGCTGCATGTCCGTGTCGCTGCGCAGATGCGCGAAACCGTCGCGGATCGCCTGCGGCGTCATCGACTGCAGCCAGAGGCGCTGGACCGGCTGTTTCGCCTTCGCGTGCTGCACGATCAGGCGGAAAATCAGCTCGCCCTCGCGCCCCGCGTCACATGCGTTGATCAGGCGGTCGACGTCCTTGCGCTTCATGAGCTTGGTCAGGACTTTCAGGCGCGACTCGCTTTTTGCGATCGGGTTCAGGTCGAAATGCGGGGGGATGACGGGCAGATGAGCGAAGCTCCATTTCCCGCGCTTGACCTCGTACTCTTCCGGGGCGGCGATTTCCAGCAGGTGGCCGACCGCGGACGACAGGACGAATTCGTCGCTCTCGAAGTATTCGTCATGCTTGGTAAAGCCGCCCAAAGCGCGCGCGATGTCGTTCGCGACAGAAGGCTTTTCCGCAATGATCAGTGCTTTGGACATGACAGATGTGTGTTGGTAGACCGGGTTCGCCGGCGTGGGTCCCTTTTACGACGGCTTTATAGCACACGCCGCGGCGACGGCGGCGCGGCGTGCAAAAAGCGGCTCATCATAGTGGGGGGCCGCAACGGCGGCAAGCGCCCGGCGCGGCGGCACGCGCAACGGCGCGAAAAGCTGCCGGGCCAGTGCGCGGCTTACGCCTCGACATTCAGGATGTTGCGCAATTTCGGTGCGTGCGGCGCGCCGGGCACGGCGCTCAGGTCGGACAGCATCCGTTCGACGATCGCCGCGTGCGGCAGCACCGTGCCGAAAAAGCGCGCGGTGTTCGCGTCCTCGATCAGGATCGTCGGAAAATTCTCGACGTCGAGATCGTCGAGCCGGTCGGCATGGGTTTCGACGTCGATCCACGCGAAGCAGGCGTCGGGATGGGCGTCGGCGAGCTGGTCGAAGGCCGTTCGGTAGTCACGGCAGGTGCCGCACCATTCGGCGCACAGGCAGGCGACCAGCAGCGTGTCGGGATCGGCGAGGCGCTCGGCGATCCGATCGGCATCGGTGTCGAGATTCAGCGCGGGCATGGAATTCCTCGGGGTTGCGTCGGCGGCACGGCCGCCTCTATGCGGGGGACTGTAGCACGCCGGACGCGGGCGGGGTGGGCGTTGCGTCAAGCCGCGCGAAGCGTCCGCCGGGCATGCTCGCCACGCGGCCGGCCAGTTCGAGCCCGAGTAGCGCGCGGTGCAGCGCGTCGTCGGACAGACCGGTGTGCTCGGCAAGCCACTCGTAAGTAACGGGGCCGTATCCCAGTGCGGCGAGCACGGACTGTTCGGCCGGGTTGTCGGTTGGCGTGCCGTCGTTCGCGGCGGGCGTGGCGACCGGAATGGCGGAACCGGCTTTCTCGACGTGCTCGCCCGCGCACCGCGCGGCAGTGTCAGTTGTTCCACTGTTATCGCGGCGCGAACGCGAATTCTCCGCGCGGCCGGCGTGAACAGCCGGTTCGCCCAACCCGTATTCCTCGAGCACGTCGAGCGGCGTCGTGGTGAGCTTCGCGCCGTCGCGGATCAGCGCGTGGCAGCCCTGCGCGAGCGGCGCGTGGATCGAGCCCGGCATCGCGAACACGTCGCGGCCCAGCTCGTTCGCGAGCCGCGCGGTGATCAGCGAGCCGGAGCGCGGCGCGGCTTCGACGACGAGCGCGCCGAGCGCGAGCGCAGCGATCAGCCGGTTGCGCTGCGGGAAATGCGCCGCCCGCGCGGGTGTGCCGAGCGGCCATTCGGAAACGATCGCGCCGCGTGCGGCAATTTCGTGCGCAAGGGGGCGGTGCCGAGCCGGATAGACGAGATCGGCGCCCGTCGCGATCACCGCGACCGTGCCGGCGCGGCCGTCGAGCCCGCCGCGATGTGCGGCGCCGTCGATGCCGAGCGCGAGACCGGAGACGATCACGAGGCCCGCATCGGACAGCGCATGCGAGAAGCGTGTGGCGTCCGCGAGCCCCTGCGGCGTCGCATGTCGGCTGCCGACCACGGCGAGCCCGCGCGCATGCAGCAAGTCGAGCCTGCCCTTTACATATAGCAGCGGTGGCGGATCGTGCAGGTCGCGCAGCCGCGGCGGATAGACGGGATCGTTGAGCGTGACGAGCGCGTTGCCCGGTGCGTCGAGCCATGCCAGTGCGGCGTCGGTGCGGGCGTCGAGGTCGTTCCGCTGGCTGGTGCGCACCGCCCGCGCGGCGGCGGCGCTGCTCGCCGCACCGATGGCCTGGTCGGATGCGCGCAGCAGCGCCGTCGGCGAGCCGAATGCATCGAGCAGCGCACGCAGCACGGCGGGCGGGAGTCCCGGTGCATGCGCGAGCTGCAGCCACGCACGCAACGCGGAGGTCGTCAGCGCTTGCGGCGACATGAGGTTCCCCTCGAATGCGACGGCCAGCGAACAGCGTGGCGCCATGATAAAATTTTCATCATCCGAAATACTCGACAGGGCCGCGCGCACGAGCGTCCGGCCAATTGCAGGAGGCAGACCCGCGGCATTGACATGCCGCGCGTCCGCCTCATCTTCATTGCATCCCGGCGGCGGCGCCAGCCGGCCGGATGGCCGATGCGGCGCGCCGCTCCACCGAATACCGAACACCATGGCTTTGCTGAACATTCTTCATTACCCCGACAAGCGGCTGCACAAGGTCGCCAAGCCCGTCGACAAGGTCGACGACCGGATCCGCAAGCTCGTCGCCGACATGGCCGAAACCATGTACGCCGCGCCGGGCATCGGCCTCGCGGCGACGCAGGTCGACGTGCACGAGCGCGTGATCGTGATCGACGTCTCCGAGGAGAAGAACGAGCTGCGCGCGTTCATCAACCCCGAGATCATCTGGTCGAGCGACGTGAAACAGATCTACGAGGAGGGCTGCCTGTCGGTGCCCGGGATCTACGACGAAGTCGAGCGTCCCGACCACGTGCGTGTGCGTGCGCTCAACGAGCAGGGCGAAATCTTCGAGCTCGACTGCGAGGGCCTTCTCGCCGTGTGCGTGCAGCACGAGATGGATCACCTGATGGGTCGCGTGTTCGTCGAATACCTGTCGCCGCTGAAGCAGACCCGTATCAAGACGAAGATGAAGAAACTCGAACGCGCGATGTGACGCGCGTTTGCCCAGCCCGATCCCGAACGCTGTCATGACCCATACGTTGCGCGTGATTTTTGCCGGCACGCCGGAATTCGCCGCGGCCGCACTCGCCGCGATCCACGAGGCCGGTTTCCCCGTGCCGCTCGTGCTCACCCAGCCCGACCGCCCCGCCGGGCGCGGGATGAAACTGCAGGCGAGCGCCGTGAAGCGCTATGCCGTCGAGCACGGGATGCCCGTCGCGCAGCCGACGTCGCTGCGCCGCGCGGGCAAATACCCGGAGGAAGCGGCCGACGCGATCGAGCTGCTGCGCGCGACACCGCACGACGTGATGGTGGTCGCCGCATACGGCCTGCTGCTGCCGCAGGAAGTGCTCGACATTCCGCGCGCCGGCTGCATCAACATCCACGCGTCGCTGCTGCCGCGCTGGCGCGGCGCCGCGCCGATCCATCGCGCGATCGAAGCCGGTGACGCCGAGACGGGCGTCACGCTGATGCAGATGGACGTCGGCCTCGACACCGGCGCGATGATCGAGGAAGCGCGCCTCGCGATCGCGCCCGACGATACGACCGCGACGCTTCACGACCGGCTGGCCGCCGACGGTGCGCGCCTGATCGTCGACGCGCTGGTGCGGCTCGAGCGCGACGGCGCGCTGCCCGCCACTCCGCAGCCGGCCGACGGCGTGACCTACGCGGAAAAGATCGGCAAGCACGAAGCGGCGCTCGACTGGCGCAAGCCGGCCGACGTGCTCGCGCGCCAGGTGCGCGCGTTCGACCCGTTCCCGGGCGGCGTCGCGATGCTCGACGGCGCGGCAATCAAGCTGTGGGCGGCCGAGCCGGTGGCGGCGCGCGGCGCGCTTGTCGACACGGCGCCCGGCACGATCGTCGAGGCTGCGCCGGAAGGCGTCGTCGTCGCATGCGGCGATGGCGGCGCGCTGCGCGTCACGCAACTGCAGAAGCCGGGCGGCAAGCGGCTGCCCGCGCGCGAATTCCTGGCCGGCTCGCCGCTCGCCGCGGGCCAGCGCTTCGCGTTGCCCGACGGGCTCTGAGCGTCATTCGACCCGACATGCCGATCATGCGCAATCGGCCGAATGGCCGAGTCGCGCGGCGCGGCAGGCGCGCGTAGAATTTCCCTGCGCTTTCCGGTTTCGAGGTTCTCATGCTTGGCATCACCCATTTCGGCTTTTTCGTGTTCGCGGTTTTTCTGTTGAACGTCACGCCCGGCCCCGATACGGCGTACATCGTCGGCCGCAGCGTCGCGCAGGGCCGTGGCGCGGGGCTGATGTCCGCGCTCGGCATCTCCGCCGGCTGCTGCGTGCATGCGCTTGCGTGTGCGTTCGGTCTGACCGCGCTGCTCGCGGCGTCGGCCGCCGCGTTCACGGTGATCAAGCTGGTCGGTGCCGCTTACCTGATTTACCTCGGCGTGCGCATGATCCTCGCGAAGCAGGCCGCCGCGCCGGCAGGCGCCGAGGCGGCGCGGGCCACGGCGGCGCGGCCGCTGCGACAGCTGTTCATGCAGGGTTTCTGGACCAACGTGCTGAACCCGAAGGTCGTGCTGTTCTTCGTGTCGTTCTTCCCGCAGTTCGTGTCGGCCGACAGCCCGCACAAGGCGCTGGCGTTCCTGGCGCTCGGTTCGGTGTTCGTCGCGATGAGCACGGTCTGGACCTGCATCGTCGCGTGGGTCGCGGGCAGCGTCACGCAGCGCTTTTCCGGCAAGCCGGGCGTCAGGAAGTGGCTTGACCGCACGGTGGGCAGCGCCTTCGTCGGCCTCGGGCTGCGGCTCGCGGCGACGCAACGCTGAAATTGAATTTTTCCGGCAAGACCTTATCTAACAAATCACTTACAATTTTCCGCCGTGCATCGTGATGTGCGGCGGGGTCCCCTGACGGATAAGGAGTGGGTATGTTCAATTGGGTCAAAACGGCGATGCTGATGGCCGCGATCACGGCCCTGTTCATCGTGATCGGCGGCATGATCGGCGGCTCGCGCGGCATGACGATCGCGCTGCTGTTCGCGGTCGGCATGAATTTCTTCTCGTACTGGTTCTCCGACAAGATGGTGCTGCGCATGTACAACGCGCAGGAAGTCGACGAGAACACGGCGCCGCAGTTCTACCGGATGGTGCGCGAACTCGCCACGCGCGCGAACCTGCCGATGCCGCGCGTCTACCTGATCAACGAGGACGCGCCGAACGCGTTCGCCACGGGCCGCAACCCCGAGCACGCGGCGGTCGCCGCGACGACGGGCATCCTGCGTGTGCTGTCCGAGCGCGAGATGCGCGGCGTGATGGCGCATGAGCTCGCGCACGTGAAGCATCGCGACATCCTGATTTCGACGATCACCGCGACGATGGCAGGCGCGATTTCGGCGCTGGCCAACTTCGCGATGTTCTTCGGCGGTCGCGACGAAAACGGCCGTCCGGCCAACCCGATCGCGGGGATCGCGGTCGCATTGCTCGCACCGATCGCCGGTGCGCTGATCCAGATGGCGATCTCGCGCGCGCGGGAGTTCGAGGCCGACCGCGGCGGCGCGCAGATCTCCGGCGATCCGCAGTCGCTCGCCACCGCGCTCGACAAGATCCATCGCTATGCGGCCGGCATCCCGTTCCAGGCGGCCGAAGCGCATCCGGCCACCGCGCAGATGATGATCATGAACCCGCTTCACGGCGGTGGTCTGCAGAATCTGTTCTCCACGCACCCGGCGACCGAGGAGCGCATCGCGCGTCTGATGGAGATGGCGCGTACCGGCCGCTTCGACTAAGCCGCGTCGCGCTCGACACGTCACCCCGCATGCCCTGCGCTGCGGGGTGTTTCATTTGTGCGCCCCGTAAAGGGGACGCATGACCTCACGCTACAATGCGCGGTTTGGAATCGCGGCGGCCACGCGGCCGCAGGGTTCCCGCCGCTCGCGGCGCCCGTTTGCCGATTTTGCTCCGATGACACGAACCCGCTTCTCTGCTCAGTCTTCCTCCGGCCGCGCCGCGCGCCTGTCCGCGCTGCATCTCGCGCCCGATTCGCTGGGCTTCGCACTCGACGCGGCCGCGCAGGCCGTCGATGCGGTCCGGCGCGGCACCGCGCTGCCGGCGGCACTGGCCGCGGTGTTCGCGCAGATGCCGGCCGGCGCGCAGGCGCTGGCGCGCGGCGCGACGCAGGACGTCGCGTACCGGACGATGCGTCGTCTCGGCAGTGCGGACTGGCTGATCGGCCGGCTCGTCAGCAAGGCGCCGCCCGCGCATGTGCATGCGGTGCTCGCCGGTGCGCTCGCGCTGCTGCTCGATCCGGAGGAAGCGGCCGCATATCCGGCATTCACGATCGTCGACCAGGCCGTGACCGTGATCGGCTCACGGCGCGAATTTGCGTTCGCGAAGGGGCTGGTCAACGCTGTGCTGCGGCGTTTCCAGCGTGAGCGCGACGCGCTCGTCGCGGCGATGCAGGATGATCCCGTCGCACGCTGGAATTACCGCACCTGGTGGGTCGATGCGGTGAAGCGTGCGTGGCCGGACGCCTGGCAGGCGATTCTTGCGGCCGGCGAGCGCCAGGGGCCTCTGACGCTGCGCGTGAACGCGCGCCGCGCGACCGTCGATGCGTATCTCGACACGCTGCGCGCGAGCGGAATCGACGCGACCGCGATCGGCCGCCATGCGGTGCGGCTCGCGTCGGCGCTACCGGTCGACCGCATTCCGGGCTTCGCCGACGGCGTCGTGTCGGTGCAGGATGCCGGTGCGCAGCTCGCGGCCGAATGGCTCGGTGCGCGCGACGGCATGCGCGTGCTCGACGCGTGCGCGGCACCGGGCGGCAAGACCGGGCATATCCTCGAACTGGCCGACGCCGAAGTCGTTGCGCTCGAAAGCGACGCGACCCGCGCGGCGCGCATCGGCGAGAACCTCGCGCGCCTGTCGCTCACGGCGGACGTGCGCGTCGGCGATGCGGGCGCGCCGGACGCGTGGTACGACGGCCGGCCGTTCGACCGCATCCTGGCCGACGTGCCGTGCTCGGCGTCCGGCATCGTGCGCCGTCATCCCGATATTCGCTGGCTGCGTCGCGAAGCCGACATCGCCGCGCTCGTCGCGGAGCAGCGCCGCATCCTGACGGCGTTGTGGCCGCTCGTGAAGCCGGGCGGCGAACTGCTCTACGTGACCTGTTCGATCTTCCCCGAGGAAGGTGAGTTGCAGGCTCGCTGGTTTGAAGCGGCCTGTGAAGATGCGGTACGATTGGACGCGCCCGGCCAACTGCTGCCGGGCGGCGTGCACGGCGGGGCGGCCGGCACACTCGACCAGAACACCGATCACGACGGATTTTTCTACGCGCGGTTTCAGAAACGGTGACGATCAAACACCTTTTTCCACTTCGGCTCGCGGCCGTCCTGCTGGTCGCGTTGACGCTGTGCCTGACTGTCGTTCGGCAGGCGCGCGCCGAGTCGATCGCCGTGCAGCGCGCATCGCTGCAGGCTGACGGAAGCGGCTGGAGCCTCGATGCCCGCTTCGATTTCGAGCTGAATCCGAACCTCGAGGATGCGGTCAACAAGGGCATCCCGCTTTACTTCACGACCGACTTCGAACTGGGCCGCGCGCGCTGGTACTGGTTCGACGAGCAGCCGGTGTCGGTGTCGCAGACGATCCGCCTGTCGTTCCAGCCGCTCACGCGCGAGTACCGCGTGTCGACGGGCGGGCTGCAACTCGGCTTCCCGTCGCTGAAGGACGCGCTCGCGGTCGTCCGGCACATCACGTCGTGGCACGTGATCGACCGCAACCAGGTGCGCGCCGGCGAAACCTACACCGCCTCGGTGCGGATGCAGCTCGATACGGCGCTGATGCCGAAGCCGTTCCAGGTCGACGCGGTGAACAACCGCGACTGGACGCTCGGGTCGGACTGGAAGCGCTTCACTTTCACGGTGACCGAACGTGCTAAATAAAGTGCGCCGCGCGGCCAGCGGGAAGAGCCTCCTCGTTCGCGTGATCGTCTCGACCGTCGCGCTCACGGCGCTGCTGCTGCTCGTGCTGCTCGCGGCCGCGAGCGCGAACACCGAATTCTTCGACCGCTACTACTCGTGGCTGTACGCGATGAACATCATCGTCGCGCTCGTGTTCCTGCTGGTGGTGCTCGGTCTGATCGGGATGATCGTCGTGCGCCTGAGGAAGGGCAAGTTCGGCACGCGGCTGCTCGCGAAGCTCGCGGTGTTCTTCGCGCTCGTCGGCGTGGTGCCGGGCGGGATCATCTACATCGTGTCGTATCAGTTCGTGTCGCGCAGTATCGAGTCGTGGTTCGACGTGAACGTCGAGACCGCGCTGACGGCCGGCCTGAACCTCGGCCGCGGGATGCTCGACGCGTCGCTGTCCGACCTGCAGACGAAGGCGCGGCTGATGTCGGACCAGCTCGCGAGCGTCGATGCGAACACGAACGGCACGACGCTCACGCTCCTGCGCCTGCGCGACCAGTTCGGCGTGCAGGATGCGACGATCGTCGAGCCGAGCCGCGGCGGCTCCGGCGCGGCGCCCGAGCTGCACATCGTCGCGCAGGCGTCGGGCAATTTCGCCGCGCTGATTCCGGACGACCTGCCGACGCCGCTGATGCTGAGTCAGGCGCGCGAACACGGCGCGTATGCGGCGATCGAGGGCGAGGTCGACGGCGACCCGCGCGCGCACGGCGCGAAGGGCGCGCTGCGGCTGCGCGTCGTGCGGCCGATTCCCGATGCGACGACGTCGCTGCTGCAACCGGCGGAGCGATTCCTGCAGCTCACGCAGCCGGTGCCGCCCACGCTTGCGCACAACGCCGACGCGGTGCAGCGCGCGTATCGCGAATATCAGGAAAAATCGCTCGGCCGCACCGGGCTGCGCAAGATGTACATCGGCACGCTGACGCTCGCGCTGTTCCTCGCGACCTTCATCGCGATGATGCTCGCGCTCGCGCTCGGCCAGCAGCTCGCGCGGCCGCTGTTCCTGCTCGCGCAGGGCACGAAGGAGGTGACGGAAGGCGACTACACGCCGAAGCGCGAGATCAAGTCGCGCGACGAACTCGGCTTCCTCACTCAGTCGTTCAATGCGATGACGCGCCAGTTGTCCGAGGCTCGGCAGGCGGTCGAGAAGAACCGCATCGCGCTCGAGCATTCGAAGACGTATCTCGAAAGCATCCTCGCGAACCTGACGGCCGGCGTGTTCGTGCTCGATCGCCAGTTCCGGCTGACGACGGCCAACCGCGGCGCCGAGCGGATCTTCCGGCAGCCGTTCAGCTCGATGATCGGCACGGCGCTCGACCGGATCGGCGTCGTCGCGGAATTCGGTGCGATGGTGCGCAAGGCGTTCGCCGATCGCGAAGCCGCTTCGGACGGCGGCAGCGGCGATCGCGGTCACTGGCAGCAGCAGTTCGCGATCGAGGTGCCGGGCGAAGCCGATCCGCTGACCTTGCTCGTGCGCGGCACGCGACTCGTGTCGACGGTCGAGGGCGAGGCCGACGATCCGCAGACGTCCGGCTACGTCGTCGTGTTCGACGACATCTCCGACGTGATTTCCGCGCAGCGTTCGGTCGCATGGGGCGAGGTCGCGCGACGCCTCGCGCACGAGATCAAGAACCCGCTGACGCCGATCCAGCTGTCGGCCGAGCGGCTGCAGATGAAGCTGTCCGACAAGCTCGCACCGCCCGATGCGGACGTGCTCAAGCGCGGCGCGACGATGATCGTCAACCAGGTGGCCGCGATGAAGCGGATGGTCGACGACTTCCGCGAATATGCGCGCACGCCGCCGGCGGTGCTCGCGAACCTGCAACTGAACGAACTGGCGAGCGAGGTGCTCGGGCTGTATGGTGTCGGCGAAGGCAAGAGCGCGATCGTCGCCGAACTCGCGCCATCGCTGCCGGTGATTCGCGGCGACGCGACGCAACTGCGCCAGGTGATTCACAACCTGCTGCAGAACGCGCAGGATTCGGTCGCGGAAGTCGCGCATCCGCGTGTGTTGATCGAAACCAAGACAGTAGAATATGGCGATCCCGACGCCGAGGGCAAAACGCGCGTCGCGGTACGTCTTACCGTGTCCGACAACGGGCCCGGTTTTCCGGCACGCATCCTGACCCGTGCGTTCGAGCCGTACGTGACGACGAAGGCGAAGGGCACGGGGCTCGGGCTGGCCACGGTCAAGAAAATCGTCGACGAGCACGGTGCGCGGATCGATCTGCGCAATCGCATGCACGGCGAGACCGTCGAGGGTGCGCAGGTGTCGATCCTGTTCCTGCAGATGGCGAGCGATACGCCAGGCGCCGAATCCGGCGCGCAGGGCGGGACGGCTCCCGCCAAGACAAAAGCAAGTGTGCAGACAAAGGCAGCGTAAATGGCAACCATCCTGGTGGTAGATGATGAAATGGGCATCCGGGAATTGCTCTCGGAGATCCTCAGCGATGAAGGACATGTCGTCGAGGCGGCGGAGAACGCGCAGGCCGCGCGGGAATACCGCCTGAATCAGGCGCCCGATCTCGTGCTGCTCGATATCTGGATGCCCGATACCGACGGCGTCACGCTGCTCAAGGAATGGGCGGCGCAGGGCCTGTTGACGATGCCCGTGATCATGATGTCCGGGCACGCGACGATCGACACGGCCGTCGAGGCGACGAAGATCGGCGCGCTCGATTTCCTCGAGAAGCCGATCGCGCTGCAGAAGCTGCTGAAGTCCGTCGAGCACGGTCTCGCGCGCGGCGCGGCACCGGTGTCCGTCAACGCGGCGGCGAAAGCCGGTATCGGGCAAGCATCGGGGCCGGCGGCCGTCGCGTCCGCGGCCGCGCTGCCGACGCTCGGCGACGACATGGTCACGGCGCTCGGCCTCGCGGGCCAGACGGCCGCGATTCCGTTCGACATCCCGTTGCGCGAAGCGCGCGACGCATTCGAGCGCGCGTACTTCGAATATCACCTCGCGCGCGAGAACGGCAGCATGACGCGCGTCGCGGAGAAGACGGGCCTCGAGCGCACGCACCTCTATCGCAAGCTCAAGCAGCTCGGCGTCGAGCTCGGCAAGAAGCCGTCCGAAGGCGCCGCATAAAATATTTCGCGAAAACACTTGCGCAAGTGATGAGGGCTGGATATACTTTCTCTTCTTCGTTGGCCCGGTAGCTCAGTTGGTAGAGCAGCGGATTGAAAATCCGCGTGTCGATGGTTCGATTCCGTCCCAGGCCACCAGCAGTTCCAACCCCAAGAATCGGAAGGTTCTTGGGGTTTTTCGTTTGTGGTGGGTTTGCGCGGCATCGGCGGCGCGCCCGGCAGCATTCGCCGGGGCGTGATAAAATCCGTGCCCGCTCAATGACTTAGCGCATCGCTTCATGCGCACGGCAGGGCAGCCCGCAGGCGCCGCCGTGACGCGCGGCAACGATGCCGCGCGATGGGCGGTATAAGCGCGCCGCCGCGTTCGCGGCCGACCGCGCTGCCTATACTGGTCGAGCCGGCGCAGGCCGGCACGCGTCGGGCCGTCCGGCGGCAGCCGGCCCCGGGGCGCAGCGCGACGCGAGCCTACACATTCACGGAGTATCACGGTGATTCGGACAGACGCTAAAGACGGCGCGCTCGTGTTGTTTTCCGGCGGGCAGGACTCGGCCACGTGCGTGGCCTGGGCCCTGGAACGCTATCAGACGGTCGAGACGCTCGGCTTCGATTACGGCCAGCGCCATCGCGTCGAACTCGAATGTCGCGAAGGCGTGCGCGATGCGCTGAAGCACCGGTTTCCCGCATGGGCGGGCCGCCTCGGCGACGATCACATGATCGATCTGTCGGTGCTCGGCGCGATCAGCGATACGGCGATGACGCGCACGATCGAGATCGAGACCGCGGCGAACGGATTGCCGAACACGTTCGTGCCGGGCCGCAACCTGCTGTTCATGACGATCGCGGCTGCGATCGCCTATCGCCGCGGTCTGCGCGTGCTGGTCGGCGGGATGTGCGAGACCGATTTCTCGGGCTACCCGGACTGCCGCGACGACACGATGAAGGCGCTGCAGGTTGCGCTGAACCTCGGGATGGATACGCGCGTCGTGCTCGAAACCCCGCTGATGTGGCTGGACAAGGCGCAGACGTGGCAACTCGCCGAGCAACTCGGCGGCGAGGCACTCGTCGAGCTGATCCGCGTCGAGACGCACACGTGCTACGTGGGCGAGCGCGCGGAGCTGCACGACTGGGGTTTCGGCTGCGGCGAATGCCCGGCCTGCAAGCTGCGCAAGCGCGGCTACGAGGCCTACCTGAAGGGCGAGCGGGTGACCGAAGCACCGCTGTGACGCGGGTGCGGCGGCAGCGCCGGATGAATAACGGATTCTGATCGACAACGAGCGGCGCGAGCCGGACGAAGCACGATGACTTACGCGGTCAAGGAAATTTTCTACACCTTGCAGGGCGAGGGCGCGAACGCGGGCCGTCCGGCGGTGTTCTGCCGGTTCGCCGGCTGCAATCTGTGGTCGGGCCGCGAAGAGGATCGTGCGGACGCCGTGTGCCGTTTCTGCGATACGGACTTCGTCGGCACCGACGGCGAGAACGGCGGCAAGTTCAAGGACGCCGAAGCGCTCGTCGCGACGATCGCCGGCCTGTGGCCGGACGGCGAAGCGCATCGCTTCGTCGTCTGCACGGGCGGCGAGCCGATGCTGCAGCTCGACCAGCCGCTCGTCGACGCGCTGCATGCGGCGGGCTTCGAGATCGCGATCGAGACCAACGGCTCGCTGCCCGTGCTCGAGACGATCGACTGGATCTGCGTGAGCCCGAAGGCCGACGCGCCGCTCGTCGTCACGAAAGGCAACGAATTGAAGGTCGTGATCCCGCAGGACAACCAGCGGCTTGCCGACTACGCGAAGCTCGATTTCGAGTATTTTCTCGTGCAGCCGATGGACGGCCCGTCGCGCGATCTCAATACGAAGCTCGCGATCGACTGGTGCAAGCGGCATCCGCAGTGGCGGCTGTCGATGCAGACCCACAAATATCTGAACATTCCCTGAGCCACGGCTTTTGACATCGTGCTGATTACCCGAAAACTCGAATTCGACGCGGGCCACCGCATTCCCGATCACCGCAGCCAGTGCCGGAACCTGCACGGCCACCGCTACGTGCTCGAAGTCACGCTGCGCGGCGATCTCGTCGATACCGAGGGGGCGCCCGACCGCGGCATGGTGATGGATTTCGCCGACGTGAAGGCGCTCGCGGTCGAGCACCTCGTCAACAAGTGGGATCACGCGTTCCTGGTCTACGCGCGCGACGAAGTCGTGCGCTCGTTCCTCGAGCAGATGGCCGACCACAAGACCGTCGTGCTCGACCGGATCCCGACCGTCGAGAACCTCGCGGCGATCGCATTCGACATCCTCGCGAACGTGTACGACGCGCACTACGGCGTGAACCTGCGCCTGGAACGCGTGCGCTTGTACGAAACGCCGAACTGCTGGGCCGACGTCGAACGCCAGCCCGGCCGCTGATCCTGCCGTTTCGGCAGCCTCGCCAACCGGCGCGGGCTGCCTGCCACCGCGCCGTGCGGCCTCGTCCGGCGCCGCTCCCCGCCTGTTCCCACATTCCGCGTAACGCCGCGCTATGATCGCTGCGTGGCACCGGAAAAACGCATCCGTGCGCCAGCGCGCGGCCCGCGTTGTCAGATCGGCCGCCCACGGCCGACTGACGTTCCAGGGCCCCGTGTTGCGCCCGCTTCGCTTGTTGCTTGTCCCGTTCGATTGCCGTTCCGTCCCGGAGGCCGTATCGATGAGCACGCTCACCAATTCCCTCAAACAACGTCTGCACGACGGCGACGAGCCGTTGTACGGCCTGTGGCTGTCGCTCGGCTGCGAAACGGCCGCGGAAGCGCTCGCGCACGCCGGCTACGACTGGCTCTGCATCGACATGGAGCACGCGCCGAACGACAGCCGCGACGTCGCGTCGCAACTGCGCGCGCTGGCCGCCGCGCACCTGCCGAGCGAGCCCGTCGTGCGCGTGCCGGGGCGCGAGCCGTGGCTCGTGAAGCGCGCGCTCGACGCCGGCGCGCGCACGCTGATGTTCCCGTGCATCGAGACGCCCGACGAGGCCGCGCACGCAGTGCGGCTCACGCGCTTCCCGTCGCCGGATTCCCCCGACGGGCTGCGCGGCGTGGCCGGCATGGTGCGTGCGGCGGCGTTCGGCATGCGCCGCGATTACCTGCAGACGGCGAACGCGCAGGTCGCGGTGATCGTGCAGATCGAATCGGCGCGCGGTATCGATGAAGTCGAGCGGATCGCCGCGACGCCGGGCGTCGACTGCCTGTTCGTCGGCCCGGCCGATCTGGCGGCGAGCCTCGGGCATCTCGGCGACAGCCGCCACCCGGACGTCGAAACCGCGATGGCGCGTGTGCTCGCGGCCGGCAAGCAGGCCGGCGTCGCGGTCGGCATCTTCGCGAACGATACCGCGACCGCGCGTCAGTATCGCGAGGCCGGCTACCGGATGATCACGCTGTCGGCCGACGTGAGCTGGCTGCTGCGCGCGACGCGCCAGGCGCTGCAGGAGGTGCGGTCATGAACGGCGGCGACGGCGCGAGGCCCGGCAGCGCGCGGCGTACGGCCGGCGTACGCACGCGGATCGGCACGATGCTCGGGCTGTGGGCCGTGTGCGTCGCGGCGGTCGCACAGAATGCGCCGCACGCGAAGCCGGACCCGGCGCGCGAGACGCAATCCGCGGTGGCCGACTACAACGCCGGCGACTACCGCGCGGCGCTGGTGCAGTTCCACGACGCGGCCGAACGCGGCGACCGGCTCGCGCAGTTCAACTACGCGATGATGCTGCTCACCGGCGTCGGCGTGACCGCGAACGTCGACGAGGGGCTGCGCTGGCTGAAGCGGGCGGCCGACGCGAACATGTCGCATGCGCAGTACGTGTACGGGCGGATGTTCGACGACGGCGAGTTCGTCGCGCGCAATCCGGCCGAAGCGCACCGCTGGTTCCTGCGTGCGGCGAAGCAGGGGCACGTGCAGGCCGAGCTGTCGCTCGCGAACCAGTTTCTCGACGGGCGCGGCACGCCGCGCGACAACCGGCAGGCGTTCGCGTGGTACAAGCAGGCAGCCGACGCGGGCGAGCCGACCGCGCAGTACGTGACCGCATCGTTCTACGAGCGCGGCGGCGACGGCGTCACGCAGAACCTGAACATCGCGCGCGCGTATTACGCGGCCGCGGCCGCGCAGGGCGACGAGACGGCCGGGCTGAAATTCAAGGAGCTGAGCGCGCGCCTGAAGACGCCGGAGCCGGCATCGGGCGCCGGCGCGGACCACGGGAGCCCGCGCGCGACGCCGCAGTGAGCGGGCGGCACGCACCGCATTCGACCTGCCCAAGGAAAAACGGCGCACGAGGCGCCGTTTTCTTTGCCGCAGACTGCTCTGGCGGCGACCGCGTGCCGTGCCGCGGCGTCAGCTCTTCATCAGCCGCCGCTGTCGCCCGACGCTCATGATCATCCCGATCGCGATGCCGAGCGTCGTGAGCGCGGTGCCGCCGTAGCTCATGAACGGCAACGGCACGCCGACGACGGGCAGCACGCCGCTCACCATCCCGATGTTGACGAACGCATAGACGAAGAACGCGAGCGTGAGCGAGCCCGCGAGCAGCCGGCCGAACAGCGTGGCGCCCTGCGCGGCGATGTAGAGCCCGCGCGCGATCAGCGCCATGTAGAGCGTCAGCAGCACGAGGCCGCCTGCGAGCCCCCATTCCTCCGAGAACACCGCGAAGATGAAGTCGGTATGTTTCTCCGGAATGAACTCGAGGTGGGCTTGCGTGCCCTTCAGATAGCCCTTGCCGAGCACGCCGCCCGAGCCGATCGCGATCACGGCCTGGATCGTGTGGAAGCCCTTGCCGAGCGGGTCGGAAGTCGGGTCGAGCAGCGTGCATACGCGGTGCTTCTGGTAGTCGTGCATCAGCGGCCACTGCACGTCGGGCTGGCAGATGCGCTCTTCGAACACGGCGATCGAGCCGACCGCGATCACGCCCGCGACGAGCACCGGCACGATCAGCTTGAACGACAGGCCGGCGAGGTAGATCACGAAGAAGCCGGCCGCGAACACGAGCAGGCCCGTGCCGAGGTCGGGCTGCTTGGCGATCAACCCGACCGGCACCATCAGGATCCCGAACGCGGCGACGAAGTCGTACCAGCGCAGCCCGCCTTCGCGGCGCTGGTAATACCACGCGAGCATCAGCGGTGTCGCGATCTTGAGGATTTCCGACGGCTGGATCACGACGCCGACATTCAGCCAGCGCTTCGCGCCCTTCTTGGTCATCCCGAACAGCGCGACCGCAATCAGCAGCGCGACCCCGAACGAATACAGCGGGACCGCGAAGCGCATCAGCGTCGTCGGCGGAATGTTGGCGATCACCCACATCAGCACGAACGTCAGCAGGATGTTGCGCAATTGGTCCTCGACGCGGCCCGGCATGTCGATCGACGCGCTGTACAGCGTGACGATGCCGACGCACAGCAGCAGGAACACGATGAGGGCGAGCGGGCGGTCGAAGCCCGCGAACATCTGCTTGATCTTGTCGAGCCAGGCGCGCTTGTCGAATTGCATGCCTTTCTCCGTTAATGAGCGGTGCCGGCGTTCGCCGCTTTCGCGGCGGCCAGGGCACGGGAGTTGTCGTCGCGCGGCGCGGTGGCGAGCGGCTGCGCGTCGCTGGCGGGCCGGCGCGGCCGGTGCGGGTGCCGGATCGGCGGCAGGCTCGCGGCCATCGGCGCTGCCGCACTCGCGACGGCCGGTTGCGCCGCGCTTGCCCCGGCCGCACCCGATGCAGCGGGCGCCGACGCGGCCGATGCCGCATCCGCCGCGCTGGCCGCGGTCGGCACGACGGGCTGCGCAAGCGCCTTGAAGCCGGCCGCGACGGACACGGTCTTCGAGGCATCGCCGATCACCGGTGCGTTGATCGGCTCGGTCGCCGACGCAGCGGCGGCGACGGCGGCCGCCTCGTTCTCCGGTTTCTGGCGATCGACGAGGTAGAAATCGAGCACGCGGCGTGCGATCGGGCCCGCGGCCTGCGCGCCCCAACCGCCGTTCTCGACGACCAGCGCGATAGCGATCTGCGGATGGTCGACCGGCGCGTACGCGATGAACAGCGCGTGGTCGCGCAAGTGCTCGGCGAGCAGGTGGCCCTTGTAGTTCGAGCCCTGCAGCGAGAACACCTGCGCGGTGCCGGTCTTGCCGGCCGCGAGGTACGGCGCGCCGCGGAACACCTTGTACGCGGTGCCGGACGGGTTTTCGATCACGTTCTCCATCCCGCGCTTCACGACGTCGATGTCGGCCTGCTTGAGCGGAATCGTTTCGCTTTCCTTCGGCACGGTCAGATGGCGCCCGCGCGTGATGGGATCCTCGACTTCCTTCACGAGGTGGGGCTTCATCACGACGCCGTTGTTCGCGAGCGTCGCGGTGGCGTGCGCGAGCTGCAGGATCGTGAACGAGTTGTAGCCCTGGCCGATCCCGAGGCTGATCGTCTCGCCGTCGAACCACTTCTGCTGCGCGGCCTTCTTGAACGCTTTCTTCTTCCAGTCGGTCGACGGCAGGATCCCGCGCGCTTCGCCCTGGATGTCGATGCCGGTGATCTGGCCGAAACCGAACGGCTTCATGAAGTTCGCGATCGCGTTCACGCCGAGGTCGCGCGCGAGCATGTAGAAGTAGGTGTCGTTCGACACCATGATCGCCTTGTTCATGTCGACCCAGCCCTGGCCCGAGCGCACGTCGTTGCGGAACGTGTGGCCGCCGAACGTGAAGTAGCCGGGATCCTGGAAGCCCCAGCCCGGCGAGCGCTTGCCGAGCGTCAGGCCGGCCAGCGCCATGAACGGCTTGTACGTCGAGCCGGGCGGGTAGGTGCCGTGCAGCGGGCGGTTCAGGAGCGGCTTGTCGGTGGAGTTGTTCAGCTCGTCCCAGGTCTGCTGGTCGATGCCGTCGACGAACGAGTTCGGGTCGAAGCTCGGCGACGACACGAACGCGAGCACGTCGCCCGACTTCGGCTCGATCGCGACGAGCGCGCCGCGCTTGCCGGCAAACGCCTGCTCGGCGACCTGCTGCAGCCCGATGTCGAGCGACAGCACGAGGTTGTTGCCGGGCGTCGCCTGCGTGCGCGACAGCGTGCGCACGGGCCGGCCACCGGCCGTCACCTCGACTTCCTCGAAGCCGGTGAGGCCATGCAGCTCGGTTTCGTAGCTCTGCTCGACGCCGATCTTGCCGATGTAGTCGGTGCCCTTGTAGTTGTTCGCGTCGCGACGCGGATCGTAGTGTTCCTGGTCGCTGTCGTTGTCGTCGCTGATCGCGTCGATGCGATCCTGGTCGCGCTTCGAGATTCGGCCGATGTAGCCGATCACGTGCGCGGCCGTCGTGCCGAGCGGGTATTGGCGGAACAGGCGCGCGCGCACGTCGACGCCGGGGAAGCGGAAGCGCTGCGCGGTGAAGCGCGCGACTTCCGCGTCGGTGAGGCGCGTGCGGATCGGCAGGCTCTCGAAGTTCTTCGAGTCTTCCTGCAGCTTCTTGAAGCGGCGGCGGTCGCGCGCGTCGATCGGGATGATCGCGGACAGCTTGTCGATCGTGTTGTCGAGCGTGTCGTCGAGCTTCGACGGCGTGATCTCGAGCGTGTACGCCGAATAGTTCTTCGCGAGGACCACGCCGTTGCGATCGGTGATGATCCCGCGGTTCGGCACGATCGGCGCGACCGAAATGCGGTTTTCCTCGGCCTGCAGCGCGTATTTGCCGTGCTGCATCAACTGCAGGTAGAAGAAGCGGCTCGCGAGCAGCCCGAAGCAGACGAACACGAACACGCCCGCCGCCGCGACGCGCAGGCGGAACTTCGAGAGCTGCTGTTGGGTGTCGTTGAATTCGGTCATGCGGTTACGATCGGTCTGGCCCG
This sequence comes from Burkholderia sp. RF4-BP95, assembly GCF_001521985.1. Classification (NCBI taxonomy): domain Bacteria; kingdom Pseudomonadati; phylum Pseudomonadota; class Betaproteobacteria; order Burkholderiales; family Burkholderiaceae; genus Burkholderia; species Burkholderia sp. RF4-BP95. Next base: position 70,652 of record NZ_LOSX01000070.1, read on the forward strand.
TGCACGGCGAGCGCGCGCGGGCGAGGCGCCGCCCCGGAGCGCGGCGCGCGGGCGTGGGGGCGGCGGGTATTCAAGGTCGGTCCGGCTCAGATGGGGCGCGTATCGTCCGGGTCGACCGGGCGGCGTTGCGGCATCAGCAGCAGGTGGCTCGCGATCGGCCACAGCGCGGCCTCGACGAAGCCGTCCACCAGATAGCGCCAGCCGGGAAACGCGGCGCCCATCACGAGGCGGATCACGAACGGCACCAGCTGCGCGACGACGAGCAGCGGCGTGACGTACAGCACCTGTACGCCGATCGGCATCCACAGCACGCGGCGGTGGATCGTGATCGCGCCGTACGACAGCAGCGTATAGGCAAGCGCGTGCTCGCCGAGCAGCCCCGCGTCATGCACGTCCATCAGGATGCCGAGCGCGAACGCGACGCCCATCCCGACCTTGCGCGGCTGGTGGATGTTCCAGAACAGCAGCACGAGCGCGACGAAATCGGGCACGCCGGGCAGGCGGCCCCACGGCATCAGGTTCAGCAGGAACGCGGCGGCGAGGCTGAAGACGATGAAGTACGGGTTGACCGGCTGCAGGATGTATTGCGGGCGGTTCATCGCTGGGCTCCTGATTGCCCGGCCGCGGGCTTCGCGGGCGCAACGGCGGGCTTGGCCGGAGCGACGGGTGCCGACGGCGCGGGTTTCGCGCCGGGCGCGGCCGCGGCGGCCGCCTTCGCGTTCGCGTCGGCCTTTTCGGCCTTGTCGCCCTTCGCGGCGGCCTTGGCGCCCTTCTTGCCCTTCGCGTTCTTCTCGGTGGCCGGATCGGGCTCGGCCGGGCGCGGCGGGACGTCGTTCTGGTAGTGCAGCACCAGCATCTGGCGCGCGCCGCGCACGGCGGCGACCGGCGCGCAGGTCACGCGCGCGAACGCGGTATCGGCGAGCTTGTCGACGCGCACGACCTTCGCGACCGGCAGGCCCGGCGGGTACACGCCGTCGAGGCCGCTCGTGACGAGTTCGTCGCCGGCGACGAGGTCCGAGCTCGTCGGCACGAAGCGCAGGTCGAGCGAGTCGCCCTTCGGCGTGCCGTAGATCACGCTGCGCAGGCCGGTGCGCAGCACCTGCACGGGAATCGCGAGATCGCGGTCGGTGATCAGCGTGACTTCGGCCTGCAGCGGGAACACGCGCGTGATCTGGCCGATCACGCCGTCCTCGCTGACGACCGGCGCGCCGTTCTGGATGCCCTGCTGCGAACCTTGTCCGATCACGATCTTCTGCGTGAACGGGTCGCTGGTGTCGTACTGGATTTCGACGGGCGTCGATTGCGTCGCGATGTGCTGCCGCAGCTCGAGCACCGCGCGCAGGTGCATGTTTTCCTGCGTGAGCACCGCGGCCTGGTTGGCCTGCGTGGACAATTGCAGGTTGCGCTTGCGCAGCGCGTCGTTCTCGTGGCGCAGCGATGAACCCGTGACGGCGATGTCGGCCGCGCCCATGAACAGGTCACGCGGCACGAGCGCCGCGCGCTGCAGCGGGTACAGCACGGTGCCGAGCACGCCGCGGACGATTTCGAGCGTGCTGAAGCGCGCGTCCGACACGAGGAGCGCGATGGCGAGGGCGACGAAGAAGATGAGCCGCGCGAGCGCGGGCGGACCTTGCTTGAAGAGGGGCGGCGGACTGTATTCCATGGTCGGCGCCGGGCGCGTGTGATCGGTTAAATAATGCTCAGACGCGCAAACGGCGCGGCGGTTCGTTCTGAACGAGCGATCCGGCCACGCCGCGGGTGCGTCATATCAAGCGGGACTGCTTAGGCGATCACTCGTACGAGAAGATGCTGCCCAGCTTGTCCATGCGCTCGAGCGCCATGCCCGAACCGCGTACGACGCAGGTGAGCGGATCTTCGGCGACGAGCACCGGCAGGCCGGTTTCTTCCGCGAGCAGGCGATCGAGGTCGCGCAGCAGCGCGCCGCCGCCCGTCAGCATCATCCCGCGCTCGGCGATGTCGGCGCCGAGTTCCGGCGGCGTCTGCTCGAGGGCGATCTTCACCGACGACACGATCTGGTTCAGCGGATCGGTCAGCGCTTCGAGGATTTCGTTGCTGGAGATCGTGAAGCTGCGCGGAATGCCTTCCGACAGGTTGCGGCCCTTCACTTCCATTTCCTTGACTTCGGAGCCCGGGAACGCGGAGCCGATTTCCTTCTTGATCGCCTCGGCGGTCTGTTCGCCGATCAGCATCCCGTAGTTGCGGCGGATGTAGTTGACGATCGCCTCGTCGAACTTGTCGCCGCCGACGCGCACCGAGCCTTTATAGACGATGCCGCCGAGCGAGATCACGCCGACTTCCGTCGTGCCGCCGCCGATGTCGACGACCATCGAGCCCGTGGCTTCCGACACCGGCAGGCCTGCGCCGATCGCGGCCGCCATCGGCTCCTCGATCAGGTAGACCTGCGACGCGCCGGCGCCATGCGCCGCTTCCTTGATCGCGCGACGCTCGACCTGGGTCGAGCCGCACGGCACGCAGATGATGATGCGCGGCGACGGCGAGAACATGCGCGACTCGTGCGCCGTCTTGATGAACTGCTTGATCATCTGCTCGGTGACGGTGAAGTCGGCGATCACGCCGTCCTTCATCGGGCGGATCGCCTCGATGTTGCCCGGCACCTTGCCGAGCATCTGCTTGGCTTCCTTGCCGACCGCCTGGATCGTCTTCTTGCCGTTGGGGCCGCCTTCCTGACGAATCGACACGACGGACGGCTCATCGAGCACGATGCCCTTGCCGCGCATGTAGATCAGGGTGTTTGCGGTGCCGAGGTCGATCGCCAGATCGTTGGAGAAGTAGCTGCGCAAAAAACCGAACATTCAGAATCCTGTTTCGCTCTGGGCCGGCCCTGCATAGCGAACGCTGAGGGCGGCAGCGGAAAAAATAACAGCCTCGGGAAGCGTGGCGGAAGCGGCCGCCGCGGCGCACGAAGCTGCGAGTGATGTCTACCGGGGATCGCACGAAGCACGCACGGCTTGCCGAAGCGGGGCGAAACGGTGCGGGAAAAGGCTGCCGGGTTTGGGTCGAACGCGTAATGATACCTTATAATTTCACGGTATTTGAATCGAAACGGACGGTATTTTTGCCGCTTCGGCCCCGATTTTTGAGGGTGGGATCGCACCCTCCAACCCCCCGCCGCAGCGCGATTCTCGATGCGCTGCGCAGCCTTGTTTTTCCGGTGATCGCATGGCCCTGACCCTGACCGATGTGAAACGCATCGCGCACCTGGCGCGACTCGAAATGGCCGACGCCGACGCCGAGCATACGCTCGGCCAGCTCAATGAATTCTTCGGCCTCGTCGAGCAGATGCAGGCGGTCGACACCGCCGGCATCGCGCCGCTCGCCCACCCGATCGAACAGATCCAGGAAGTCGCGCAGCGCCTGCGCGACGACGCCGTGACGGAAGTCGTCAATCGCGACGACAACCAGCGTCCGGCGCCGGCCGTCCAGGACGGCCTCTATCTCGTGCCGAAGGTGATCGAGTAAGCATTCGATGACAAGCGCGCCGCCTTCGCGCCGCGCGCCACCCAGAATTCCCAGGAAAACCACTCAATGCACGCAAAAAGCCTGACCGAACTGCGCGCCGCGCTCGCCGCCAAGGAATGCTCGGCCGTCGAGCTCGCGCAGCTCTACCTGAAACGGATCGACGCGGCACGCGACCTGAACGCGTTCGTCCATGTCGACGCCGACCTCACCCTCGCGCAGGCGAAGGCCGCCGACGCCGAACTCGCCCGCGGCGCGGGCGGCGCGCTGACCGGCCTGCCGATCGCGCACAAGGACGTGTTCGTCACGCGCGGCTGGCGCTCGACCGCCGGCTCGAAGATGCTCGCGAACTACGAGAGCCCGTTCGACGCGACCGTCGTCGCCCGCCTGCAGGCCGCCGGCATGGTCACGCTCGGCAAGACCAACATGGACGAGTTCGCGATGGGCTCGTCCAACGAGAATTCGGCGTTCGGCGCCGTGAAGAACCCGTGGGACACGAACGCCGTGCCGGGCGGCAGCTCGGGCGGCAGCTCGGCGGCCGTTGCCGCGCGTCTCGCGCCGGCCGCGACCGGCACCGACACCGGCGGCTCGATCCGCCAGCCCGCGTCGTTCGCGGGCGTGACGGGCATCAAGCCGACCTACGGCCGCGTGTCGCGCTACGGGATGATCGCGTTCGCGTCGTCGCTCGACCAGGGCGGCCCGATGGCGCAAAGCGCGTCCGACTGCGCGCTGCTGCTGAACGCGATGGCCGGCTTCGACGAGCGCGACTCGACGAGCCTCGAGCGCGACGACGAAGACTTCACGCGCCACATCGGCCAGCCGTGGGCGCCGGGCAACGATGCGGGCAAGCCGCTCGCGGGCCTGCGCATCGGCCTGCCGAACGAATATTTCGGCGACGGCCTCGCCGACGACGTGCGCGCGTCGATCGACGCGGCGCTCAAGCAATACGAGGCGCTTGGCGCGACGCTCGTGCCGGTGTCGCTGCCGAAGACGGAACTGTCGATCCCCGTGTATTACGTGATCGCGCCGGCCGAGGCGTCGTCGAACCTGTCGCGTTTCGACGGCGTGCGCTTCGGCCACCGCGCCGCGCAGTACGGCGATCTGCTCGACATGTACAAGAAGTCGCGCGCCGAAGGCTTCGGCCCCGAGGTGAAGCGCCGTATTCTCGTCGGCACCTACGTGCTGTCGCACGGCTACTACGACGCGTACTACCTGCAGGCGCAGAAGATCCGCCGCATCATCGCGAACGATTTCCAGGAAGCGTTCAAGTCCTGCGACGTGATCATGGGCCCGGCGTCGCCGACGGTCGCATGGGATCTCGGCGCGAAGGGCGACGATCCGGTGCAGATGTATCTCGCGGATATCTATACGCTGTCGGTGAGCCTCGCAGGCCTCCCCGGCATGAGCGTGCCGTGCGGCTTCGGCGCCGGCGCGAACGCGAAGCGCCCGGTCGGTCTGCAGATCATCGGCAACTATTTCAACGAAGCCCGGATGCTGCAGGTCGCCGACGCGTTCCAGCGCGCGACCGACTGGCACAAGCAAGTTCCGGCGGGGGTGTAAGCATATGACTCAATGGGAAGTCGTCATCGGTCTCGAGACGCACGCGCAACTGTCGACCGTCTCGAAGATTTTCTCCGGCGCGTCGACGCAGTTCGGCGCCGAGCCGAACACGCAGGCCTGCCCGGTCGACCTGGCGCTGCCGGGCGTGCTGCCGGTGCTGAACCGCGGCGCGGTCGAACGCGCGATCCGCTTCGGCCTCGCGATCGGTTCGACCATCGCGCCGCGCAGCATCTTCGCGCGCAAGAATTATTTCTACCCCGATCTGCCGAAGGGCTATCAGATCAGCCAGTACGAGATTCCGGTCGTGCAGGGCGGCCAGATCACGATCCAGGTGCCCGCCAACGAAAAGGCCGGCAAGGAAGCGTACGAGAAGACGGTCAACCTGACCCGCGCGCACCTCGAGGAAGACGCGGGCAAGTCGCTGCATGAAGACTTCGCCGGGATGACGGGGATCGACCTGAACCGCGCGGGCACGCCGCTGCTCGAGATCGTCACCGAGCCGGAAATGCGCAGCGCAGCCGAGGCCGTGGCCTACGCGAAGGCGCTGCACGCGCTCGTCGTGTGGCTCGGCATCTGCGACGGCAACATGCAGGAAGGCTCGTTCCGCTGCGACGCGAACGTGTCGGTGCGGCCGCTCGGCCAGGAGAAGTTCGGCACGCGCGCCGAGATCAAGAACCTGAACTCGTTCCGGTTCCTCGAGGAAGCGATCAACTACGAAGTGCGCCGCCAGATCGAGCTGATCGAGGACGGCGGCGAGGTCGTGCAGGAAACGCGCCTCTACGATCCGGACAAGCGCGAGACGCGTTCGATGCGCAGCAAGGAAGACGCGCACGACTACCGCTACTTCCCCGACCCCGACCTGATGCCGCTCGTGATCGGCCGCGACTGGGTCGAGCGCGTGCAGGCCGGGATGCCCGAGCTGCCGGCCGCGATGCAGCAGCGTTTCGTCGAGCAGTACGGCGTGTCCGCGTACGACGCGGGCGTGCTGACGTCGAGCAAGGCGATGGCCGCGTACTTCGAGGCCGTGGTCGCGAAGGCCGGCGCGGCGAACGCGAAGATCGCCGCGAACTGGCTGATGGGCGACGTGTCGTCGCAGCTGAACCGCGACGGCATCGAGATCGACGCGATTCCCGTCTCGGCCGCGCAACTCGCGCTGGTGCTGCAGCGCATCGCCGACGGCACGATCTCGAACAAGATCGCGAAGGAAATCTTCGCGACGATCTGGGACGAGAAGGCGACCGACGAAGGCGCGGCCGACCGCATCATCGACGCGAAGGGCCTGAAGCAGATCTCCGACACCGGCGCGCTGGAAGCGATCATCGACGAGGTGCTGGCGGCGAACGCGAAGTCGGTCGAGGAGTTCCGCGCCGGCAAGGAAAAGGCGTTCAACGCGCTGATCGGCCAGGCGATGAAGGCGACCAAGGGCAAGGCCAATCCGCAGCAGGTCAACGAGTTGCTGAAGAAGAAGCTCGGCTGAGCATGGCCGCGCGCCTGAACCGCGCCTGACGACGGGCCGCCGCCGAACCTGTTCGGGGCGGCCCGTCGTTTTGGTGCATGCGGTATCGTGTGCGCGTGTGCGTCGCACCGTCCAACGGAGGAACGAATGGCGAAACAACCGTCGCTCGACGATTTCCGCGTGCCGTACAGCACGCGCGAGAAGGAAGCCGCCGCATTCACGCTCGATGCGTTCGATCCGGCCGCGAAGCCGTTCTCGTCGGGGTCGAAGGATGCCGACCGCGAACGGCTGTCGGCCGTGTCGACCGAGCTCGACGTACAGCAGGAGCGCCTGCACACGCAGCAAAAGAAGCGTGTGCTGCTCGTGCTGCAGGGGATGGATACCAGCGGCAAGGACGGCACCGTGCGCGCGGTGTTCCGCGAGGTCGACCCGCTCGGCCTGCGCGTCGTGTCGTTCAAGGCGCCGACGCCGATCGAGGCCGTGCACGACTTCCTGTGGCGCGTGCATCTGCAGGCGCCGGCCGCGGGCGAACTCGCGATCTTCAACCGCAGCCACTACGAAGACGTGCTCGTGCCGCGCGTGCTCGACGCGATCGACAGCAAGGAATGCGAGCGCCGCTACCGGCAGATTCGCGATTTCGAGACGATGCTGTTCGAGAACGGCACGACGATCATCAAGTGCTTCCTGCACATCTCGAAGGACGAGCAGCGCGAGCGGCTGCAGGCGCGCATCGACGATCCGACCAAGCACTGGAAGTTCGACATCGCCGATCTCGACGCGCGCAAGCACTGGGACGCGTACCAGTCGGCATACCGCGACGCGCTCGCCGCGACGTCGGCCGAGCATGCGCCGTGGTACGTGATCCCGGCGAACTCGAAGACGCATCGCAACGTGATGATCGCCGAGCTGCTGCTGCGTACGATGACCGACATGAAGCTCGAATTCCCGCCGCCGAAGCCGGAACTCGAGGGCGTGAAGATCCGCTAGGCTGCGATCCTGTAACAACATCGAACTGAACTGAACAACGGAACCCGACATGATGCGAGTGATTACCGCCAACCTGAACGGCATCCGCTCCGCCGCGAAGAAGGGCTTCTTCGAATGGCTCGGCGAACAGAACGCCGATTGCGTGTGCGTGCAGGAAATCAAGGTATCGGCCGACGACCTGCCGGCCGAATTCGTCGAGCCGCACGGCTTCAGGAGCTACTTCCACCACGCCGAGAAAAAGGGCTACAGCGGCGCGGGCGTGTACAGCCGCCACGAGCCCGATGACGTGATCATCGGCTTCGGCAGCAGCGAATTCGACGCCGAGGGGCGCTACGTCGAGGCGCGCTACGGCAAGCTGTCGGTCGTGTCGGTGTACGTGCCGTCCGGCTCGAGCGGCGAAGAGCGGCAGCAGGCGAAGTACCGCTTCATGGACGAGTTCATGCCGCACCTCGCCGAGCTGAAGAAGAAGCGCGAGGTGATCCTGTGCGGCGACGTGAACATCGTGCACAAGGAAATCGACATCAAGAACTGGAAGAGCAACCAGAAGAACTCGGGCTGCCTGCCGGAAGAGCGGGCGTGGCTCACGCAGCTGTTCGACGATGTCGGCTACGTCGACGTGTTCCGCACGCTCGACCCGCGCCCCGAGCAGTACACGTGGTGGAGCAACCGCGGCCAGGCGTACGCGAAGAACGTCGGGTGGCGGATCGATTACCAGATCGCGACGCCGGGCGTGGCCGGCACCGCGAAGCGCACGTCGATCTTCAAGGACATCAAGTTCAGCGATCACGCGCCGCTGACGGTGGATTACGATTACAAGAAGTGAGCGTCGGCGCGACGCGACGCCGCGCGCGTCGCCGTCGAGCCGTCCGGTCGCCGGATGCAAAACGGGCCGCATGTCGAACATGCGGCCCGTTTCGTCTGGCGCGTCGCTTACTGCTTGATCGACGCCATGTCGATCACGAACCGGTACTTCACGTCGCTCTTCAGCATCCGCTCGTAAGCGGCGTTGATCTGCTGCATCGGAATCGTTTCGATATCCGACGTGATGCCGTGCTCCGCGCAGAAGTCGAGCATTTCCTGCGTCTCCGCGATCCCGCCGATCAGCGAACCCGCGAGGCGGCGGCGCTTGAAGATCAGGTTGAACACCTGCGGCGACGGATGGTCGTGCTCCGGCGCGCCGACGAGCGTCATCGTGCCGTCGCGCTTCAGCAGGTGCAGGAACGGGTTCAGGTCGTGCTGCGCGGCGACCGTGTTCAGGATGAAGTCGAAGCTGTTCAGGTGCGCGTTCATCTGCGCGTCGTCCTTCGAGATCACCACTTCATGCGCGCCGACGCGCTTGCCGTCCTCGACCTTCGACGGCGACGTCGTGAACAGCACGACGTGCGCGCCCATCGCGCGCGCGAGCTTCACGCCCATGTGGCCAAGCCCGCCGAGGCCGACGATCCCGACCTTCTTGCCGGGGCCGACGTTCCACTGGCGCAGCGGCGAATAGGTCGTGATCCCCGCGCACAGCAGCGGCGCGGCGCCGGCCGGGTCGAGCGTCTCGGGCACGCGCAGCACGAATGCCTCGTCGACGACGAGCTGCGTCGAATAGCCGCCGTACGTGACGTCGCCGGTCACGCGGTCCTGGCCGTTGTACGTGCCGACGAAGCCGTTCTCGCAATACTGCTCGAGGCCTTCCGCGCAGCTCGGGCAGGTGCGGCACGAATCGACGAGACAGCCGACGCCGACCAGCTCGCCGACCTTGAACCGCGACACCTGCGGGCCGGTCGCGGTCACGCGGCCGACGATTTCATGGCCCGGCACGACCGGGTAGATCGTGTTGCGCCATTCGTTGCGGGCCTGATGCAGGTCCGAGTGGCAGACGCCGCAGTAGAGCACCTCGATCTGGACGTCGAGGTCGCGCAGCGCGCGGCGCTGGAATTCGAACGGGGCGAGCGGCGACTGCGCGTCGGTCGCCGCGTAAGCGTAGGTTGTGCTCATGCAGAGGCTCCTTGTCCGGGAAAACGTCCGGCGAATCAGACTGCCGCCGCATCATGTGGCGACGCGGCGAGACAGGTGCCCATCGTAAGGAGCGAGCCGCGTCGGCGAAATACACGAAGGTCTCGAAGATTTGCCTATTCCTCTCGAATTGCGCGCGAACGGCCGTCAAAATGCTTTCAAGGTGCTACATTGCAAGCCTGATTCTCTTGCCGGACAGGACGACGCCGATGAGCTTCCAGCCCCTTTTCGACGACGCGGGCGACCGTGTGCGGCGCCGCATGATTGAGCTGCATGCGCGCCTCGCGCCGAACGACGGCGATACGCAGGCGGCGCTCGACGGCGTGCGTTTCTTCCGCGTGAGCCGCCCCGTGCCGCGCATGCCGGTGCTGTACGAGCCGAGCATCATCGTCGTGTGCCAGGGCCGCAAGCTTGGTTATCTCGGCGACCGCTCGTTCGTCTACGACGCGCAGCAGTATCTCGTGCTGTCGGTGCCGCTGCCGTTCGAATGCGAGACCTTCGCGAGCATCGACGAGCCGTTTCTCGCGATCTCGATCCGCGTCGATCTCGCGGTGATCGCCGAGCTCGCGATCCTGCTCGACGAGACGCTCGGTGCGGCGGTCAGCGAGCCGCACGGCGTCTATTCGACGCCGCTCGATGCGCCGCTCGCCGACGCGGTGGTGCGGCTGCTCGAAGCGCTCGCGTCGCCGCACGACACGTGCGTGCTCGGGCCGGCGATCATGCGCGAGATCGCGTACCGCGTGCTGACGGGCGCGCAGGGCGACGCGATTCGCGCGGCGCTCGTCCAGCAACATCATTTCGGCCGCATCGCGAAGGCGCTGCGGCGCATTCATGCGGACCTGAAGGCCGATCTCGACGTCGAGACGCTCGCGCGCGAGGCCGGGATGAGCCTCGCGGTGTTCCACGCGCAGTTCAAGCACGTGACGGCGACGTCGCCGATGCAGTACGTGAAGGCCGCGCGCCTGCACCAGGCGCGGTTGATGATGGTGCAGGACGGCCTCGGGGCCGGTGCCGCCGCGGCGCGGGTCGGCTATGCGAGCGCGTCGCAGTTCAGCCGCGAGTTCAAGCGGCTGTTCGGCCGCAGCCCCGGAGACGACGTGCGCTGGATGCGCGAAAGCGGCACCAGGCCCGTCGAGTCGGAAGTCGGCGCGTAGCGCCCGGCCTCATGTGCCGGCGATGCGCGGCGGGGAAACTGCCGGATGCCGCGCTCAGCGCCGCACGATCTTGCGCCGCTGCGCGCTGATGCCCGCGTAGTCGGGCAGCGTGTCGACCCGCTTGCCGACGGCCTTCGCATACAGCGGCATCAGGTCCGGCAGGCGGTTCAGCAGATCCTGCCGCCGCGTGGCGCTGTACGGGTGCGTGTAGATGAAGCCCGACGTCCTGTTCGCGCGCGTCGCCGCCGCGAGCTTGTCCCACAGCGTGATCGCCGCGCGCGGATCGAAGCCCGCGCGGGCGGCAATGTCGCCGCCGATCACGTCGGCTTCGGTTTCGTCGGTCGGGTCGTAGCGCAGCGTCTGCAGACGCGCGCCGAGATTCAGCGCCTGCGGCAGCGGATCGCCGACGCCGAACAGCGGCGGCAGCGAGGCCGCGCGCAGCGACGTTTGCGACGTCGTGCTGAAATTGCTGCGTGCGTGTTCGCGCAGCGCATGCGCGATGCCGTGCGCGAGCAGCACGCCGAACTCGTCGTCGTTCAGGCGGACGCGATCGAGCAGTCCGCCGTACACGAGCACCTTGCCGCCCGGCAGGCACGTGACGCGGATGTCGCGCGAGCGGATCGCGTTGACGTCCCATGCCCAGGTCTTCACGCGATCGTTCCACTTCACCGAATACGGCGCGAGCTTCGTGACGATCGCGCGCAGCCGCTTCACGCGCGGCTGGTTCGCGGGCAGCAGGCGGTCGCTGTCGGCGGCAGCCTGCACGATCTGCGCGTATTCGCTCGCAGTGAGTTGTTCGAGCAGCGGCGACGGGATCAGCGTGCGGAACGCGATCGCGTTGCCGTAGCGCACCTGCTGCGACGTCGGGGCATAGGCCTTCGCGGGCACGGCGGCGCCGGTCGGCTGCGCGGCTTCGGCGGCGGATTGCGCACCGGCAGCGGCGGGCGTGGCGGGTGTGGACGGTGCAGCCGGCGCGGTGGCGGGCGCGGCCGCACTCGTGTCGGCTGCCTGCGCGCTTGCCGCCGCGCCGAGCGCCGCGATGCCGACGCTCAGCGCGGCGGCGACGCGTGCCGCGCGATGCAGTCGATCATTGCGCACGGCTGGCCTCGCCGTTGCGCGCGGTGCCGTTCCACGGCGCGATCTTGAACAGCAGCAGCATGCCGGGGATCGCGAGCGCGGTGCACACGATGAAGTAGTCGAACCAGCCGATCTTCGCGACGATGAAGCCGCTCGCGGCCGATGCGAGCGTGCGCGGCACGGACGCGAGGCTCGTGAACAGCGCGAACTGCGTGGCCGTGTAGCGCGGGTCGGTCGTGCTCGCGATATACGCGACGAACGCGGCCATCGTCAGGCCGGTGGTGAACGTTTCGGCGGCGTAGACGAGCGCGAGCGCGACCGTCATCGGGCTCAGATGCGGCGTGACCTCGAAGCCGAAGATCGACAGGAACGACGCGAGCGCGTGACTTGCCGCGACCGTGAAGTCGTAAATCACCGCGAGCACCGGCGAGGCGGGGCCGACCTGTGCGAGCCACGCGAAGCCGAGCGTCGACACCATCTGCAGCGCGCCGAAGATCCACAGCCCGCGGCCGATGCCGATCTTCACGAGCCAGATGCCGCCGATGATGCCGCCGGCGACGCTCGCGACGAGCGCGGTGGTTTTCGCGACGATGCCGATTTCGGTGCGCGAGAAGCCGATGTCGAGGAAGAACGACGTCGACAGCGTGGTCGCCATCGTGTCGCCGATCTTGAACAGGAAGATGAACGCGATGACGAGCAGCGCGCCGCTCCAGCCGTCGCGCTGGATGAATTCGCGGAACGGCAGCACGATCGCGTCGCGCAGGTTGCGCGGCGGCGCGCCGACCACCTCGGGCTCGCGCACGAGCAGCGTCATCAGGATGCCCGGCAGCATGAATGCGCCGGTGATCGCGAACACGACGTCCCACGGCATGTGGTCGGACAGGATCAGCGCCAGCGAGCCGGGGATCAGCGCGGCGAGCTTGTACGCGTTCACGTGCACCGCGTTGCCGAGGCCCTGCTCGGTGTCGCGCAGCAGTTCGCGGCGATACGCGTCGATCACGATGTCGGAGCTTGCGCCGAAGAACGCGACGAGCGTCGTGAGCGCGGCGACCGTCCAGATCGAGTCGCGCGGCGACACGAAGCCGAGCGCGGCGATCGCGCCGGCGACCAGCACCTGCGTGAGCAGCATCCAGCCGCGCCGGCGGCCGGGCCGCCAGCCGGGCAGGCGCGGGATGAAGCGGTCCATCAGCGGCGCCCACAGGAACTTCCACGTATACGGGAACTGGATCAGCGCGAACAGGCCGATTTCCTTCAGGTTCACGCCTTCGGAGCGCAGCCATGCCTGCACGAGGTAGACGAGCGTGAACAGGGGCAGCCCCGACGTGAAGCCGAGGAACACGCAAATCAGCATGTGCGTGTTCAGATAGGCGCGCCAGCCGGGATGATCCTCGTGAGCGGTGAGTGCGGGCGCCTCGTGTGGCGTTTTGGACATGGACGGAAACCGGGTAGCGTTGACTGATTGCGGCGGCAGCGCAGGCGGCGCGGGCGGCGCAGGAGGGGCGGCCGCACGCGGGTGCGGGCCGGATCATCCGTCAACGGCTCCCCGGCTCAGCTGCGCTTGACGCGGTAGACAGCAAGACTACCACGCCAGTTCGCTCCCCATCGAATCGGCTGGCCTTCGTGCAGCACGATGCGGTCGAGGATCGTGACGCCGACTTCGGGCGCGAGCGCCTCGAAATCCTTGATCGTCAGCACCCGGACGTTCGGCGTGTTGTGCCACTGGTAAGGCAGCGACTTCGACACCGGCATCCGGCCGCGCAGCACCGACAGCCGGTGCGCCCAGTAGCCGAAGTTCGGGAACGACACGATGCATTCGCGTCCGACACGCGCGGTTTCGCGCAGGATCGCGGCCGTCTGGTGGATCGTCTGCAGCGTTTGCGACAGGATCGCGAAGTCGAAGCTGTGATCCTCGAACAGGCGCAGGCCGTCCTCGAGGTTCTGCTGGATCACGTTGATCCCGTTCTTCGCGCTCGCGAGCACGCCCGCGTCGTTCAGTTCGATCCCGTAGCCGGACACGTCCAGTTCCTCGGACAGCAGCGACAGCAGCGAGCCGTCGCCGCAGCCGAGATCGAGCACGGTCGCGCGCGGTTCGACCCAGCGGGCGATCGCACGGAAGTCCGCGCGTGCGGACAGGGAGTTCAGCGCTTGCTGGTTCATGCACCCACCTCGTTGGCGATTCGTTCGTAATACGCGCGGAGCAGGTTGTGATAGCGCGCGTCGTCGAGCAGGAACGCGTCGTGGCCGTGCGGCGCGTCGATCTCCGCGTAGCTGACCGTGCGCTTGTTGTCGAGCAGCGCCTTCACGATCTCGCGCGACCGCGCGGGCGCGAAGCGCCAGTCGGTCGAGAAGCTCGCGATCAGGTACTTCGCCTGCGTGTGCGCGAGCGCGGCCGTCAGGTTGCCGTCGAACGCCTTCGCCGGGTCGAAGTAGTCGAGCGCGCGCGTGATCAGCAGGTAGGTGTTCGCGTCGAAGTAGTCGGCGAACTTGTCGCCCTGGTAGCGCAGGTACGACTCGACCTCGAATTCCACGTCGAAGCTGAAGTTGTACGCGTCGAGCGCGCCGTCCGCGCGGCGCAGCGCACGGCCGAATTTCTCGGCCATGTCGTCGTCGGAGAGATACGTGATGTGGCCGATCATCCGCGCGACGCGCAGGCCCCGCTTCGGCTTCACGCCGTGCGCGTAGTAGTCGCCGCCGTGGAAGTCGGGATCGGACAGGATCGCCGAGCGCGCGACCTCGTTGAACGCGATGTTCTGCGCGGACAGCTTCGGCGTCGACGCGATGTCGATACAGTGGGCGACGCGGTCCGGATACATCAGGCTCCATGCGAGCGCCTGCATCCCGCCGAGGCTGCCGCCCATCACGGCGGCGAAGCGCTCGATGCCGAACGCGTCGGCGACGCGCGCCTGCGCATGCACCCAGTCCTCGACGGTGACGACCGGAAAGCGCGCGCCATACGGCTTGCCGGACGACGGATCGATGCTCATCGGGCCGGTCGAGCCGAAGCACGAGCCGAGGTTGTTCACGCCGATCACGAAGAAGCGGTTGGTGTCGAGCGGCTTGCCCGGGCCGACCATGTTGTCCCACCAGCCGGTGCTGCGCGGGTCGTCCGCGTAGATGCCGGCGACGTGGTGCGACGCGTTGAGCGCGTGGCAGACGAGCACCGCGTTCGAGCGCGCGGCGTTGAGCTCGCCGTACGTCTCGACGACGAGCTGATAGTTGCCGATCACGCTGCCGCTTTGCAAGCGCAGCGGTTCGGCGAAGTGCATGGTCTGTGGAGCGACGATGCCGATCGATTCCATTCGTTCCGCCTTATGACTGGGCGGCTAAACGGTGTCGGCGATGCGCGGAGGCGAAGGTGCGCGGCTGACGACCTCTTTAGCCGCATTTATAGTGAACCGCCGGGACGAAGACGCATCAAGGCCCTGGTCGGTTCGCGCGCCCGCAATCGAGTCAGCAAATCGGCGCGCTTCCGACCTGCCGCCAAGGAGGCGGCAGGTCGGAGGAGTATAGCGGAATTCCGCGGAGCGCGGATTTCGCGGGCCGGCTGCCCCGGCTACTGCAGGATCAGCCGCAAATGCGCATCGGCCTGTTCGCCGGGCGGCCTCTGGAACCCGCCTTTCGCGAACCGGTGCCACTTGCCGATCACGTAGCTGACGAGCAGGCTCGCGCGCGCGGCGGGATCGTAATCGGCCGGCAGCACGAACGGCGCGGCGCCATCGGGCGCCTGCGCCTCGGTACGCGCGACCCGCAGGCACTGCTTGACGGTCGCCTCGATCCGGTCGAGCAGCTGGTTCACGCGCTCGGTGAGCCGCTCGTCCTCGCCGACCAGCGCCTCGCCCGTCAGCACGCGCGTCATGCCCGGATTCTTCGCGGCGAAATTGAGCATCGTCAGCGCGATCGTGCGCGCCTGCTGCACGCCGTTCGGCTCCTTTGCGACGATCTGGTTGACGAGCCCGAACAGCGCCTGCTCGATGAACTCGATCAGGCCTTCGTACATCTTCGCCTTGCTGGTGAAATGCCGGTACAGCGCGGCTTCCGACACGTCGAGGCGGGCCGCGAGCGCAGCCGTCGTGATTTTTTCGGGCTTCGGCGCCTCGAGCATCGCGGCGAGCGTCTGCAGGATCATCACGCGGCGCTCGCCCGGTTTCGGGCGCGCGCGGGACGGTGTGGCCCGGTCTTCCGTTACGGCTTGGTCCTGCGGGTAAGTCGGCTGCATTTCTGTCGCCCCGATCGTGTGCCCAGTCGGAGCGATTTTAACGAACGAATGCGCTGGTCGACATATTGGGGGCGGCCGATGTTCGGCAGATGGCCCGGCAGGTGCCCGGTGATCCACACCGTGCCGATGCCGAGGCGCTTGTAGCGCTTCAGGTGGCTGCGGGTATCTTCGACGAGGATCGCGTCTTCGAACCGCGCGTGCGCGGCGCGCAAAATCCGGCGCAGCATCGTGTGGTCGGGCTTCGCGCGCCATGTGCGACGGTCGCGCATGTGCTCGATCGCGATCACGCGCTCGAACAGCCGCTCGATGCGCAACTCGCGCAGCACCGCGCGCGCGTAGTTCTCGGGCGCGTTGGTCAGCACGAACTTGCGGCCCGGCAGCGCGGCGACGATGCGCGCGAGGCCGCGCTCGGCGCGCAGCATCGCGGGCAGGTCGGAAAACGTGTGGACGACGCGCAGGAAGTCGTGCGGATCGATCGGGTGATGGCGCGCGAGGCCGAGGAGCGCGGCGCCGTAGCGCTGCGTGTAGCCGGTGCGCAGCCGGTCGGCTTCGGCACGCCCGACGTGGAGCGTGTCGACGATGTACTGCGTCATCGCGCGGTTGATCTCCGGAAAGATCGCGTGCGATGCGTGATGGAGCGTGTTGTCGAGATCGAACAGCCAGACGGGCGCGCCGGCGCGCGGCCGGCTGCGGGAGATGCGCCGGCGTCGCAACGACGCCGGCAGGTCGGGACCGGTGGTTGTGCGGCGCGCGCTCAATGCGAGCGGATCATCGTGCCGAACGGCTGCTCGGTCAGGATTTCGAGCAGCACCGAGTGCTCGATGCGGCCGTCGACGATGTGCACCGACTTCACGCCGCTCTTCGCGGCGTCGAGCGCCGACGAGATCTTCGGCAGCATGCCGCCCGAGATCGTGCCGTCCGCGAACAGCGCGTCGATCTCGCGCGCCGACAGATCGGTCAGCAGGTTGCCGTCCTTGTCCATCACGCCGGGGATGTTGGTCATCATCAGCAGCTTCTCGGCGTTCAGCACCGTCGCGAGCTTGCCCGCGACGAGGTCCGCGTTGATGTTGTACGACAGGCCGTCCTCGCCGAAACCGATCGGCGAGATCACCGGGATGAACGCGTCGTCCTGCAGCGCCTTCACGACCGCCGGGTTGATCGCCTCGACTTCGCCGACCTGGCCGATGTCGATGTACTGGCCCGGGTTGTCGCGGTCCGGCATCAGCAGCTTGCGTGCGTGGATCAGGCCGCCGTCCTTGCCCGTCAGGCCCACCGCATGGCCGCCGAAGTGATTGATCAGCATCACGATGTCCTGCTGGACTTCGCCGCCCAGCACCCATTCGACGACTTCCATCGTCTCTTCGTCGGTCACGCGCATGCCCTGGATGAAGGTGCCGGCCTTGCCGATCTTCTTCAGCGCGTGATCGATCTGCGGCCCGCCGCCGTGGACGATCACCGGATTGATGCCGACCAGTTTCAGCAGGATCACGTCGCGCGCGAAGCCTTGCTTGAGCCGCTCTTCCGTCATCGCGTTGCCGCCGTATTTGATCACCACGGTCTTGCCGTGGTAACGGCGGATGTACGGCAGCGCCTCGGCGAGGATTTCTGCCTTCAGCGTGGGGGCGATCTGCGAGAGGTCGATGGGCTCGGACATGGCGGCGGCTCTGGCTGGGAACGGTTGAAACAGGGCGAATTGTACAGGAGTGGCGCAGCGCAGCATCGGGTTTTTGGGCTGGCCGGACGGCCGATCGCACGGGCCGGTCGCCACGCGCGGCGGCCCGCCGGCCATGGTGCCGGACCCCGCGCGGGGCCCGGCGGCGGCGGCGTGGACAGCGCGACTCGACCCGCGTTGGCGGCCCGCATCGGCCGATCGGCCGACGTGCAAAATCCGCCCGCCGCGCTATGCTTGTCGCGTAGGGTGACTTCATGCCCGCTTCCGCGTTTCCGCCATGACCGATACCGCCGCCGACGCCCGTTCGACTCCGCGCCGTGCGCGCTGCCCGCACTGCGGGCGCGGCTTCGACTGCGGCGCCCGCACGCAGCCGTTCGACTGCTGGTGCGCGTCGATGCCGACCCTGTCCGGCGGCGCGCCGCCGGCGCCCGGTACGCGCTGCCGCTGCCCGGAGTGCCTCGCCGACGAGATCGCCCAGCGCATGGCACGCGCGGCCGGCTGACGGCGCAGGCCCGTGCAATCCGGCTCGACGCCGGCTCGCCCGGTGCTCCGTCCGTCCTCACTGATCCGGCCCCCGGTAGAGGTGCCGGGCGCTAAACGGGTAAACTGCTCGGATGCAACGAATTACCACCACCGGGCGCGTCAACCTCAGTCACCTGTTCTGGCTGCGCAATCTCGCGATCATCGGCCAGCTCGTGACGATCGGCGTCGTGCAGACCTATTTCGGCGTGCATCTGCCGTTGCCGGCGATGCTGATGGTCATCGCGCTCGAAATCGTTTTCAACGCGCTGACCTGGGTGCGCGTGCTGCGCGCGCGGCCCGAGACCAATTTCGAACTGCTCGGCCAGCTGTGGGTCGACCTCGGCGCGTTGTCGGCGCTGCTGTTCCTGTCGGGCGGCACGACCAACCCGTTCGTGTCGCTGTACCTGCCGTCGCTCGCGATCGCGGCGGCCGTGCTGCCGTGGCACCTGATGATCTGGCTCGCGGCGTTCGCGGTCGCGTGTTACGCGGCGCTCGGCTTCGATTCGGTGCCGCTCAACATGGACAACCCGGCGAACCTGTTCGACTACTACCGCACGGGGATGTGGGCGAACTTCATGGTCAGCGTCGGCCTGATCGCATGGTTCGTCGCGCGCATGTCGAACGCGTTGCGCCAGCGCGATGCGGCGCTCGGCGAAGCGCAGGCGCACCTGCTGCGCGACGAGCGGGCGGTCGCGCTCGGCGTGCAGGCCGCCACCGTCGCGCACGAGATGGGTACGCCGCTGTCGACGATCGCGATGCTCGCGGAGGAACTGCGCGACGCGGCCCGCGCCGATCCGGGGCTCGCGCGCTACGAGGCCGACCTGAAGGTGCTGGAAGAACAGATGACGCTCTGCACGTCGGCGCTTGCGCGCCTGCGCAGCCGGGCGAGCGCGCCGGCGAGCCGCCAGCCGGTGGACGACTGGCTCGACACGTTCGTCGAGCACTGGCGCCTGCGGCATCCGCACGTGCAGTTCGAACTGCTCGGCGCACGCCCGTCGGGCGTCGGGCTCGACGACACCGTCGCGGCCGGCCAGATCCTGACGATCCTGCTCGACAACGCCGCGCGGGCGAGCCCGCACCGCGTGACGCTGGCCGCGAAGCTCGCGCACCACGAGCGGGCTGCGGACCAGATCGAATTCGAGGTATGCGACGACGGCCCCGGCATTCCGGCCGCGTTGCGCGAATCGCTCGGCTCGATGCCGGTCGACAGCACGCAGGGCGGGCACGGGGTCGGCCTGTACCTTGCGTTCAGCGCGGCCGTGCGTCTCGGCGGCGAGATCGAGCTGTCCGATGTCACGCCGCGCGCGACGGGCGGCAACGGGCGCGCCGGTGGCGGCGCGAACGGGCACGCGGCAGCTGCGTCGGGCCAGCGCGCGACCGAA
This sequence comes from Burkholderia sp. RF4-BP95, assembly GCF_001521985.1. Lineage (NCBI taxonomy): Bacteria > Pseudomonadati > Pseudomonadota > Betaproteobacteria > Burkholderiales > Burkholderiaceae > Burkholderia > Burkholderia sp. RF4-BP95. The sequence continues at coordinate 90,177 of NZ_LOSX01000070.1, forward strand.
CGAGCGGCGACCCCGCTGGACGGCCGCCCGGCCGGCACCCCCGGCCGCGGCACGCGCGCGGTGCTGCGCCTGCCGGTGGCGCGTATCGCGGTGCCGGCCGCTTCAACCAACACGTAGACGGAGAAACCACATGAGCGAGAACAATTTCCTGGTGATCGACGACAACGAGGTGTTCGCGGGCACGCTCGCGCGCGGCCTCGAGCGCCGCGGCTACGCGGTCCAGCAGGCGCACGACAAGGAGGCGGCGCTGCGGCTGGCGGCCGGCGGCAAGTTCCAGTTCATCACCGTCGACCTGCATCTCGGCGACGATTCGGGCCTGAGCCTGATCGCGCCGCTGTGCGACCTGCAGCCCGACGCGCGGATTCTCGTGCTGACCGGCTACGCGAGCATCGCGACCGCCGTGCAGGCGGTGAAGGAAGGCGCCGACAACTATCTGGCGAAGCCGGCGAACATCGAGTCGATCCTGGCCGCGCTGCAGACCAACGCGAGCGAAGTGCAGGCCGACGAGGCGCTCGAGAATCCGGTCGTGCTGTCGGTCGACCGGCTCGAATGGGAGCACATCCAGCGCGTGCTGGCGGAGAACAACAACAACATCTCGGCGACCGCGCGCGCGCTGAACATGCACCGCCGCACGCTGCAGCGCAAGCTCGCGAAGAAGCCGGTGCGGCAGTAAAGGGGCGCGGCGGCATCGGCCGGACGCACCAACGAAAACGGGCGGCCCGCCGGGCCGCCCGTTTCGCATTCGACGCCGCGCGCGTTACAGCACGTAGCGCGACAGGTCTTCGTCCTGCGACACTTCGCCGAGCGCGCGATCGACGTACTTCGCGTCGATCGTCACGCGCTCGCCGGCGTGGTTGCCGGCCGAGAACGACACTTCCTCGAGCAACTTTTCGATCACCGTGTACAGCCGGCGCGCACCGATGTTCTCGGTCTTCTCGTTGACCGCGTACGCGATCTCGGCGAGGCGGCGGATGCCGTCTTCGGCGAACTCGAGCTGCACGTCTTCGGTGGCGAGCAGCGCCTGGTACTGCTTGACGAGGCTCGCGTCGGTCGCGACGAGGATCGCCTCGAAATCCTTCACCGACAGCGAGTCGAGCTCGACGCGGATCGGAAAGCGGCCCTGCAGTTCGGGAATCAGGTCGCTCGGCTTCGCGAGATGGAACGCGCCGCTCGCGATGAACAGGATGTGATCGGTCTTCACCATCCCGTACTTCGTGTTGACCGTCGTGCCCTCGACGAGCGGCAGCAGGTCGCGCTGCACGCCCTGGCGCGACACTTCGCCGCCGCTGCCTTCGTTGTTGCGCGACGTGATCTTGTCGATCTCGTCGAGGAACACGATGCCGTTCTGCTCGACGTTCTGCACGGCCTTCGTCTTCACTTCCTCGTCGTTGAGCATCTTCGCCGCTTCCTCGTCGGTCAGCAGCTTCAGCGCTTCCTTGATCTTCACCTTGCGGCGCTGCTTCTTGCCGCTGCCGAGGTTCGAGAACATCGAGCGGATCTGCTCGGTCATCTCTTCCATCCCCGGCGGCGCCATGATGTCCATGCCGGCCGACGGCTGCTCGAGGTCGAGCTCGACTTCCTTGTCGTCGAGCTGGCCTTCGCGCAGGCGCTTGCGGAAGGTCTGGCGCGTGGCGTTGTTGTCGTCGTTCGCGTTATCCGCGTTGCCGCCGAAGCCCACCGCGCGCGGTTGCGGCAGCAGGATGTCGAGGATGCGGTCTTCCGCCTGGTCGGTCGCCTTGCTGCGCACCTTGCGCATCTCGGATTCACGCGTCTGCTTGACCGAGATCTCGATCAGGTCGCGCACGATGCTGTCGACGTCGCGGCCGACGTAGCCGACTTCGGTGAACTTGGTCGCTTCGATCTTGATGAACGGCGCGTCGGCGAGCTTCGCGAGGCGGCGCGCGATTTCGGTCTTGCCGACGCCCGTCGGCCCGATCATCAAAATGTTCTTCGGCGTGATTTCCTGGCGCAGCGGGTCGGCGACCTGCTGGCGGCGCCAGCGATTGCGCAGCGCGACGGCCACCGCCTTCTTCGCGTTGTCCTGGCCGATGATGTGCTTGTCGAGTTCCGAGACGATCTCGGCAGGGGTCATGGTGCTCATGGTGCGGTCCTTACTCGATCGTTTCGATGATGCGGTTGTGGTTCGTGTAGATGCACATGTCGCCGGCGATCTCGAGCGATTTCTCGACGATCTCGCGCGGGGACAGCTCGGTGTTCTCCGCGAGCGCGCGGGCCGCGGCCTGCGCATAGGCGCCGCCCGAGCCGATCGCGCAGATGCCGCCTTCCGGGTCGAGCACGTCGCCGTTGCCGGTGATCACGAGCGTGGTGGTCGCATCGGCCGTGATCAGCATCGCCTCGAGGCGGCGCAGCATCCGGTCGGTGCGCCAGTCCTTCGCGAGCTCGACGGCCGCGCGGGTCAGGTTGCCCTGGTGCTTCTCGAGCTTCGCCTCGAAGCGATCGAGCAGCGAGAACGCATCGGCGGTGCCGCCCGCGAATCCGACCAGTACCTGGTTGTTGTAGATCCGCCGCACTTTCCGCGCGCCACCCTTCATGACGATGTTGCCGAGGGTTACCTGGCCGTCGCCGCCGAGCGCGACCTTGTCGCCGCGCCGGACCGAAACGATGGTCGTGCCGTGAAATTGCTCCATCTGCGTTCCTTGAGAAAAACGGGGAAGAGTCGGGCGGCGCGGGGCGCCGCCGCTTGAATCGCAGTGCGCCGGGGAGCGGCCCGGCGCGCGTCCGTTTCATTTTAGGGCGGGCGCCGGGATATCAAGAGGGGGAGGCAAATCGGCCGGCGGGCCGGGAACCGGTGCCGGAAAAACAAAAAGCGCGCGGCAGGCCGCGCGCTTTCGGGAAGCAGCGTGTCGGAGCGGAACGCCGCTCGATCAGTCGCCGAACAGCTTCTGGCGGAGCTCGCGGCGCTCTTGCGCCTCGAGCGACAGCGTGGCCGTCGGGCGCGCGAGCAGGCGCGGGATGCCGATCGGCTCGCCGGTTTCCTCGCACCAGCCGTAATCGCCGGAATCGATGCGGGCGAGCGACTGCTGAACCTTCTTGAGGAGCTTGCGTTCGCGATCGCGCGTGCGCAGCTCGAGCGCGTGCTCTTCCTCGATCGTCGCGCGGTCGGCGGGATCGGGGACGATCACCGTCTCGCGCAGGTTCTCGGTCGTCTGGCCTGCGTTCTTGAGGATGTCCGCCTGCAACTGTTCGAGCCGATTTTTGAAGAAGGCGAGCTGATCCTCATTCATGTAATCCTTGTCGCTCATCTTCAGGATTTCGGCTTCGGTCAAGAGTTTCTTCGTCATCTGCTTGCTTCTTCAATGTGCGGCAAATCAGGAGATAGTGCCTGCACTTTGGGATTACCCGCAACTGCGCTTGCAATCATTTGCGATTTGCCGCCGCGGGGCCGAAAGCCTCTGGAAAACCGGTTCTCAAATACCAGGATAGGCCTGGCGCGGAGTTGCGCGCGCTGCGAACCGGTGTGCTGCGCGGCACATTGCATCGGCCGCGGCCGAGAGGCGGATTGGCGATCCGGCGCGGTTGCGATGCCCGGAAAACTGGTTCAGCAAGAACCGGGCCTGTTTGTTGCCGTACTCCAGCGGGCACGTATTGTAACTGAATCGCAAGCGGGCGCCGTATCGGGTCGATCCCCGTCGGCTGCGCCAATATCTAGAAAATATAACGCGCAAATCGCGAAAAAGCGATGACGGCGAAACCCTGCCCGGAAACGGCACCGCGCAAGCGCCGCGGCCGCCCCGGAAGGCGGCCGCATGGAAGGCGCGCAACGCCGGCCCGAAGGCTCAGGCGAGGCAGGCGTCGAGGCCGTCGGTGATCAGGTCCTGCGGCAGGTCGACGCCGATGAACACCATCTTGTTGGTCTTCTTCTCGACCGGCAGCCACTTCGCGGCGAGGTCGCTGCCCATCATCTGGTGCACGCCCTGGAACACGACCTTGCGGTCGACGCCCTTCATGTACAGCACGCCCTTGTAGCGCAGCATCCGTTCGCCGTAGATCTGCAGGATGCCGCCGAGGAAGTCCTCCAGCTTGTTCGGGTCGAACGGGCGGTCGTTGCGATACACGAACGACTTGATCTTGTCGTCGTGATGCGCGTGGTGGTGATGGCCGTGGTCGTGATCGTGCGCGCATTGACCGTGATCGTGGTCGCAATGCGCGTGATCGTGATCATGGTCGTGATCGTGGTGATGGTGCGCGTGGTCGTCCTCGGCGAGGAAGTCCGGGTCGATCTCGAGCTTCGCGTTCAGGTTGAAGCCGCGCAGGTCGAAGATTTCCTTGATGTCGGCATCGCCGAAGTTCACGATCTTGATCGTCGCCTTCGGGTTCATGTGCATCAGGCGGTGCTTGAGCGCCGCGACGGTCTGGTCGTCGACCAGGTCCGACTTCGTGACGAACAGGCGATCGGCGAAGCCGACCTGGCGCTGCACCACTTCGTGTTCGTCGAGTTGCGCGTCCGCATGCTTCGCGTCGACCAGCGTGATGACCGCGTCGAGCAGGAAATCGTCGGCGATCTCGCTGTCGATGAAGAAGGTCTGCGCGACGGGGCCCGGGTTCGCGAGGCCGGTCGTCTCGATCACGATGCGGTCGAAATCGAGCTTGCCTTCGCGCTTCTTCGCGGCCAGATCGCCGAGCGCGCGCGCGAGGTCGCCGCGGATCGTGCAGCAGATGCAGCCGTTGCTCATCTGGATGATCTGCTCGTTCGTGTCCTGGACGAGGATCTCGTTGTCGATGTTCTCTTCGCCGAACTCGTTCTCGATCACGGCGATCTTCATGCCGTGCTGTTCGTTCAGGATGCGCTTGAGCAGCGTCGTCTTGCCGCTGCCGAGGAAGCCGGTGAGGATGGTGACGGGAGTGGCCATGTCGGTCGCCTGTGGTTCGTGAATCGGGGTCAAAACCAGGATGTGTGCGTCGCGCCGTCGACTCGCGAGCCGGGGCGCACAACCATCCATTGAAACATACCTGTCAAGCCCTCGCCCGTCGTCCGGACGACAGGCTCGAGCGCGGAGCCGCCAGCGGGGCGGGCCGGCGGACGCGGGTGTGCGCGTAGATCGGGGCGGTCACACGATTTGCAACAGCAGGCCCTTCAGATATTCGCCTTCCGGGAACGCGGCGAGCAGCGGGTGATCGACGCCCGCGCCGAGCCGCTTCAGGATCCGCGCGTCGACCTTCGCGTCGGCGGCCGCGCCCGCGACGATCTTCTGGAACAGGTCCATGTCGATCGCGCCCGAGCACGAATACGTGAACAGCAGGCCGCCCGGGCGCAGCAGCCTGAAGCCGCTCAGGTTGATGTCCTTGTAGGCGCGTGAGGCGCGGTCGACGCTGTCGCGGGTCGGCGCGAACTTCGGCGGATCGAGCACGATCAGGTCGAAGCGCTCGCCTTCGTCGACGAGGCGGCGCAGCGTCTTGAACGCATCCGCGTCGAGCCAGGTCGCGCGCCCGGCATCGAAGCCGTTCGCGACGACGTTCTGCTGCGCGAGCGCGAGCGCGTCGCCCGACGAGTCGATCGACACGACACGGTTCGCGCCGCCCTTGAGCGCCGCGAGCGAGAAGCCGCCCGTGTAGCAGAAGCAGTTGAGCACGTCGCGGCCGGCCGCGTATTGCGCGACGAGCGCGCGGTTGTCGCGCTGGTCGACGTAGAAGCCTGTCTTGTGGCCGTTCGGCACGTCGACGTGATAACGCACGCCGTTTTCGTTCGCGATCAGCGTCGCGGGCGGCGCGTCGCCGGCGAGCACGCCGGTCGTCTGCGCGAGCCCTTCCTTGTCGCGGATCGACACGTCCGAGCGTTCGTACACGTTCGGGCAGCCGGTCGCGCCGCTGAGCGCCGCGACGATCGCGTCCTTCCACGCCTCGACGCCCGCGGCCATGAACTGGCACACGAGCTGGCCGCGCGGCGCGGTGCCCGGCTCGGCCGTGTCCGCGACGTAGTAGTCGACGATCAGCCCCGGCAGCCCGTCGGCTTCGCCGAACACGAGCCGCACCGCGCCCGTGCCCGACACCATCGTCGTGCGGTGCGCGACCGCGCGCTGCACGCGGCGCTTGAAGAACGCGTGATCGATCGGCTCGTTCTCGTCGAAGCTCCACACGCGCACGCGGATCTGCGACTGCGGGCTGTACGCGCCGCGCGCGAGGAAGCGGCCGTCGTGCGCACGCACGATCACGGTCGCGCCGGGCGCGGGCGTGCCGTCGACGCGGTCGATCGCATTGGCATAGATCCACGGATGCCGGCGCAGCAGCGATTTTTCCTTGGACGGTCTGAGTGTGACGGTTTGCATGATCGGATCGAAAGGAGCCGCGGACGGCGCCGGCCGTTGCCGGCCGCCGTTCGCGGCGGGGAGGGCGGGGGCGCGCGTCAGTCGCGCTTCTTCGCGCGCGGATGTGCGCTGTCGTAAATTTTCGCGAGATGCTGGAAGTCGAGCGACGTGTAGACCTGCGTCGCGGCGACGCTCGCGTGGCCCAGCAGTTCCTGCACCGCGCGCAGGTCGCCGCTAGACTGCAGCACGTGCGTCGCGAACGAATGGCGCAGCACGTGCGGGTGGACGTTGGCGGGGATGCCCGCGGCCAGCGCCGCGCGCTTCACGCGGTCGCGCACGACGCCCGGCGCCATCCGGTTGCCGCGCACGGACACGAACAGCGGATGCGGATCGTGTTTCACGAATTCGCCGCGCACCGCGAGCCACGCGTTCAGCGCCTCGATCGCCTTGCGGCCGACCGGCACCTTGCGTTCCTTGTTGCCCTTGCCGCGCACGGTGACTTCGGCTTCGGCGAGATCGAGCCAGCCGGCCGAGCGGTAGCCGTCCGCCTGCGTGTACATGACGTCGAGGCCGACCAGTTCGGCGAGGCGCAGCCCGGACGAATAGAACAGCTCGAGGATCGCGTGATCGCGGATGCCTTCGGTCGTGCCGGCGAGCGGCGCGTCCATCAATGCCGATGCGTCGTCGACCGACAGCGCCTTCGGCAGGGTCTTCGGTCGCTTCGGCGCACGCACCGCGGCGACGGGGTTCGCGGGCATCTCGATGCGCTGCGCGAGCCAGCGGTAGAACGCACGCCATGCCGACAGCCGGTGCGCGATCGAGCGCGCGGACAGCCCGCCCGCATGCGCGCGCGCGACCGCGCCGCGCATGTCGGCGGCCGTCAGCGCGTCGAGCGGGCGGCCGGCGGCGAGCTTCTTCAGTTCGTCGAGTTCGTGCGTGTACGCGCGCAGCGTGTGTTCCGACAACTGCCTGACGTGCTTCAGGTTCGACAGGTAGGCGGCGATCGGATCGTCGGTCATGGGCGCGGGATCAGTGCGGCAGCAGGCGCGTGAGCGCGGCGCTCGCGAGCGTCGCGATCTGCGCGAGGAAGTCGGTCGCCATCCCGTCGTGGAAGCGGCGCGGATCGGGCGAGCCGAGCACCAGCAGGCCGAACGCGGGGGCGTCGGTGCCGCCGAGCGGCGCGCGCAGCGCGAGCAGCGCGACCGAGGTGGCCGCGCCGTCGCCGGCCGGCGCGGCTTCGGCGCCTTCCGCCGCATTCACGGCCGGCGCAGCGAGCGCGGGCGCGAGCCACTGGGCCGCTTCGAATCCGGTGTTCGCGCCGCAATACGGCGTCGACAGCCCGTTCGTGAACAGGCGCACTTCCTCGCCGACCTGGCGCGCGAAATCGGCTTGCGCGTAAGTGTCGGCGACGTCCCACACGCGCAGCGCGGTCTGCGGCACGTCGAACACGTCGGCGATGCCTTCGGCGATCGTGCGCGGCAGCGCGTACGGATCGCGTTCCGCGATCACGCGCGCGGTCCAGCGGCTGAACTTCGCGGACAGGCTGTCGTTCTCGTGGCCGTAGCGCACGAGCTCGGCGAGCCGGCGCTCGAGATGCTTGTTCTTGTCGCGCAGCATCTCCATCTGCCGCTCCTGCAGCGAGATCGCGGCCTTGCCGTGCGGGTTCGCGAGACGGATCGTCGCGAGCAGTTCCGCGTGTTGCGCGAAGAATTCGGGATTGGCGAGCAGGTAGTCGGCGACTTCGCGATCGTTCATGTGGCTGGAGCGTTCAGTTATCAGGACGTTGAAGGGTCAGACGTTCAGGTCGATCTCGCCTTCGAACACGGTTGCGGCGGGCCCGGCCATCATCAGCGCGGCGGTTTCGTCGCGCGCGCCGTCCCAGCTGATCGTCAGCGTGCCGCCGTGCGTGTGCACGGTCACCGGCGAATCGAGCAGGCCGCGCCGGATGCCGGCCGCCACCGCCGCGCACGCGCCGGTGCCGCACGCGAGCGTCTCGCCCGCGCCGCGCTCGTACACGCGCAGCTTCACTTCGTTGCGCGACACGATCTGCATGAAGCCGGCATTCACGCGCTGCGGGAAGCGGGCGTGAAGCTCGATCAACGGGCCCTCGTCGAGCACCGGATACGCTTCGGCGTCGTCGACGACCTGCACCGCGTGCGGGTTGCCCATCGACACCGTCGAGATCCAGCGCGTGTGGCCGCCGACGTCGAGCGGCCACAGCGTGTCGTTGCCTTCGGTCCGGCCGTCGAGCCCCGAGGCGTCGAACGGCACCTGCGCCGGCGCGAACACGGGCGCGCCCATGTCGACGACGACTTCGCCGTCGTCCTGCATCGTCAGCGTGATCAGGCCCTTCATCACCTGCACGCGCACGCTGCGCTTGTCGGTCAGGCCGCGGTCGCTGACGAACTTCACGAAGCAGCGCGCGCCGTTGCCGCAGTGTTCGACTTCGCCGCCGTCGCAATTGAAGATCCGGTACTTGAAGTCCGCGCCGTCGACGGTCGGTTTCTCGACGAGCAGCAGCTGGTCGGCGCCGATGCCGAAGTGTCGGTTGGCGAGCGCGCGCACCTGCGCCTCGGTGAGCGGCGGCAGCGCGCGCGAATAGCTGTCGAGCACGACGAAGTCGTTGCCCGCGCCGTGCATCTTGGTGAACGAGAGTTTCACTGGGTCCGGAATTCCATGGCGAACAGGGCGGTCGGCACGGCGGACGCGGCGTGCCGCCAGGGCGGGCGGCGTCGTTCGTCGTGCTGATCTCAACCGCAAATGATACATGCAGCCGACAGGGGCGTCCTGCGCGGGCGGGGCGTCATTCGGATGGCCGGGCGAGGAAAACGGCGGGAGGGCGGATCCGTGGCTCGCGCAGCAGTCGGCCCGCGATTTTCTGGCAGGCGCGCCGAAGGCGGCACGGGTGCGGGCGCGCATCCGACGGCGCGCCCGCGGGTTCGGCTCAGTACAGGCTCGGCTCGCCGGGCGGGCGCGTCTTGAAGCGCTTGTGCACCCAGTAATACTGCTCCGGCATCAGCGGAATCTGCTCCTCGAGGAATTCGTTCATCCGCCGCGCGTCGAGATCGTCGTCGCCGGTCGGATAGTTGTCCCACGGCTTGAACACCTTCAGCCGGTATCCCTTGTAGTTCGGCAGCACCTCGCCGATGAACGGCACGACCTGCGCGCGGCCCGTCTTCGCGAGCCGGCCGACGGCCGTCAACGTGCACGCCGGCACGCCGAAGAAGGGTACGAACGTCGAATTGCGCAGGCCATAGTCCATGTCGGCGCCGAGCATCACCGGCTTGCGGTCGCGCAGCCAGCGCAGCACGACGCGCGCGCTGTCCGCGCGGCCGACCATCTCGGCGTCGAAACGCCCGCGGGCCTGCTTCGCCTCTTCCTCGAGCACGGCATTCGAGAACGGCTGGTACAGCGACCCGCAGCGGCGCTGCAGCGAACGGTTCAGCCAGATCGAGCCGGCTTCGATGCCGACGAAATGCAGGCCCAGGAACAGCGTCGGGGGCAGATCCGGATCGGTGAGATCGACCGCGCTGTCGACCTGGATCAGCTTCGCGAGCTTGCGCTCGGAGCCGAACCACTGGACGCTGCGCTCGACGTAGCTGCGGATCGCGTGGCGGAAGTGCTGGCCCGCCACTTCCTCGCGCCGTTCGTCGCTCCAGTCGGGGAAGCAGAGTTTCAGATTGGTATGTACGATGCGCTTTCGCCGGCTGGGAATCTGGTACAGCAGCCAGCCGAGGCCGTCGCCGAACCGTGCGGTCAAGCCGTACGGCAGCAGGGCGAGCAGCTTCAGCAAGCCGATGGCGAGGTGCGTGCCGAGGCGGCCTAGCATGCGGAATCTCCGTGGGGCCGGCTGGCCGGCACGTTGCGAACAGGGGGGTAGGACAGCGGACGATGCAGCACGGGTGGCGCTCTGTGACAATTCACGAAAGCCGCTATAATACGGGCTTCGCCGAGTTAACTGACAACTTGCGGGGCGAAGCCGGCTGGCGCGAAGCGCGCTGCCCGGTCCTGGTAATCCGCTAAAGCGTCGCCGCTTCAGGCCCAACGAAGCTGGCTACGTGAAACCAACCGTAACCACACAGGAGCCTGAAAAAGTGGCAAACGATTATCTCTTCACGTCCGAATCCGTCTCCGAAGGCCATCCGGACAAGGTCGCGGACCAAATCTCGGACGCGATTCTCGACGCCATCCTCGAGCAGGACAAATATTCGCGCGTTGCAGCCGAAACGCTGTGCAACACGGGTCTCGTCGTCCTGGCCGGTGAAATCACCACGACGGCCAACATCGACTACATCCAGATCGCGCGCGACACCATCAAGCGCATCGGCTACGACAACACCGACTACGGCATCGACTACAAGGGTTGCGCGGTGCTCGTCGCGTACGACAAGCAGTCGCCGGACATCGCGCAGGGCGTCGACCGCGCGCATGACGACAACCTCGATCAAGGCGCGGGCGACCAGGGCCTGATGTTCGGTTACGCGTGCGACGAAACGCCGGAACTGATGCCGCTGCCGATCCACCTGTCGCACCGTCTCGTCGAGCGCCAGGCGAGCCTGCGCCGCGACGGCCGCCTGCAGTGGCTGCGCCCGGACGCGAAGTCGCAGGTGACGATCCGCTACGTCGACGGCAAGCCCGATTCGATCGACACCGTCGTGCTGTCGACGCAGCACGCACCGGACATCGAACTGCCGGCGCTGCGCGAAGCCGTGATCGAGGAAATCATCAAGCCGACGCTGCCGGCCGACCTGATCAAGGGCGACATCAAGTTCCTGGTGAACCCGACCGGCCGGTTCGTGATCGGCGGTCCGCAGGGCGATTGCGGCCTGACGGGCCGCAAGATCATCGTCGATACCTACGGCGGTGCCGCACCGCACGGCGGCGGCGCGTTCTCGGGCAAGGATCCGTCGAAGGTCGACCGTTCGGCAGCGTATGCCGGCCGTTACGTCGCGAAGAACATCGTCGCGGCAGGCCTCGCATCGCGCGCGCTGATCCAGGTGTCGTACGCGATCGGCGTCGCCGAGCCGACCTCGGTGATGGTCAACACGTTCGGCACGGGCCGCGTGTCGGATGCGGTGATCACGAAGCTCGTGCGCGAGCATTTCGACCTGCGTCCGAAGGGCATCATCAAGATGCTCGACCTGCTGCGCCCGATCTACGAGAAGACGGCAGCTTACGGCCACTTCGGCCGCGAAGAGCCGGAATTCTCGTGGGAAGCGACCGACAAGGCGCTCGCACTGGCCGAAGCGGCCGGCGTCGAGCCGACGGCACGCGTCGCGTAAGCGTCGTCCGCCCGAAACGAAAAACCCCGGCATGCCGGGGTTTTTTTATGCGCGTCGATCGCCGTTGGGATGACAGCGTCGCGGCGATCGTGGCGGGCGCTGCCCGCCGGCGCGGCTTCAGCGCGCGCTGAAGCCGAACCAGCCGTTGCTGGCCGCGAGGCGGCGCGGGCGGTTGATGCGGCGCTGCGGGCCCAGCGTGCGGCGCAGCGCGAGCGCGCGCAGCGACGACGGTTTCTGCAGCAGCGAGCGCAGGCCGGCGCGGCGTGCGAACGCCTGCGCGCTCATCATCGAGAAGAACGCGTGGAACCAGGCACGGATGCCGTCCAGCCGGCTGTGCGCGTGCGTGCGCTCGGCGAGCGCCTGCGTGCGTGCGCGGTGATGGCGCAGCGGGCGGGCGGGAGCGGACGGCGCGACGCGTTTCGCAGTGCGGTTGAGACGGGAAGTCAGACGGAATGGCATGTGAACGATGCTTCGCTTGTATGAATGGCGCCCTTGAAAAGCGCACTGGTATGAACGGCCTCGGAAGGCGCAACGGATCTTATCGAAAGTCGTTGCGCGCCGCGCCCGCCAGAATTGACAGGCCGCGACAGGCTACAAGGGATTCATGACGTGCAAAAGTCGCGATAAACCCTTGTGCCGCAAGCGTGTGGCTGCATACCGCCTGTCGCTGAGGCTCACGCCGCGCCGCACAGTTCCCTTGCGCCAGATCAAATCGACGATTGGCATGCCCCTGCGTACGACAATGGCGCTGTTCGCGGCATCCGGCGCCGATTTACAATCGTCACATTCACACGATAAACGTCTGGCATCCCATGTCGTCTTCATTGCAGTCGGAATCGATCCGCGCGCAAGTCGCGGAATTGCGCGAACGCGGCTTCGTCGTCGCGCGCGGCCTCGTCGACGAGGCGCAGTGCGCGGCGCTCAAGCAAATCGCGGCGCGCCAGTTGCAGGAAGCGGCGGAGCCGATCGAGTTCGAGGCGGATTTGCGCTACCCGGGCGCGCCCGAATCGAAGCATGCGCCGGGCGGGCACACGGTGCGTCGGCTGCTGGATGCCTACACGCGCGATCCGGCGTTCGCCGCGCGCGCGATCGCGCCCGAAATCGGCGCGTGGATGCGCGAGTACTTCGGCGAGCAGCCGGTGCTGTCGCGCGCGCATCACAACTGCATGATGACGAAGCACCCCGCGTACGGCAGCCTGACGGGCTGGCATCGCGACTTCCGCTATTGGTCGTTCGAACGCGCGGACATGGTGTCGGTGTGGCTCGCGCTCGGGCCGGAAACGAATGAAAACGGTGCGCTCTGGCTGGTGCCGGGTTCGCATACGGCCGAATTCGGGCCGGAAGCGTTCGACGACGCGAAGTTCTTCCGCAGCGATCTGCCGGAAAACCGCAAGATGATCGACGCGGCAACCTGCCCGTCGCTCCAGACGGGCGACGTCGTGTTCTTCCATTGCAACACGCTGCATTCGGCGGGGCAGAACCGCTCCGACCAGGTGAAGTTCTCGCTCGTCTATACGTACCACGGCGTGAGCAACCGGCCGATGCCGGGCACGCGTTCGGCGGCGAAGCCGGAAGTGCAGTTCTAACGGCGGTTCGGGCGGCGACGCAGCCGCGCCGGTTGTCCGATGCGGCGCTGCGGCCGCGCGGGTGGATGAACAAACGGGCGGCCTGGGCCGCCCGTTGCGTTTCGTGCAGCCCGCTCGCGCGATGCCGGCCGCCGGCGTGGGTCGCGCGGCCGCGCGATCAGCGCTTGCTGCCCGGCATCGCGAGGCCGATCAGGCCGATCAGCGATGCGACGGCGCCGCCGGCGATCAGCAGGATCGTCTTCGTGGCGGGCGAGCCGGTGAAGAAGCGCGACACGTTGTCGTTGATCGAATGGAACGACTGGCCGCCGAAATACAGCAGCACGACGCCGCCGACGAGCAGCGCAACCGAGATGACCCGGGACATACCAACCTCGCTGTAACGGTGATTCGAGACGCCGCAGTGTAGGCGACGCACGCGGTCGCGTCCATGGCCGTGCGCGCTTCGGCCACGTTCGATACCATAACCGTCGTACGTTTCCCTCGCCGCCGGCGCGCGATGTTCGCGCGCGGCGCGCGTCCCATCCCCGACGTCTTCACGGAACCGACTCATGGCCTACGAAGCAGCTTCCGAACGTTATGCCGACATGCAATACCGCACCTGCGGCAAATCCGGGCTCAAACTGCCCGCCCTGTCGCTCGGCCTGTGGCACAACTTCGGCGACTCGACGCCGATCGCGACGCAGCGCGACATCCTGCGCACCGCGTTCGACCTCGGCATCAATCACTTCGACCTCGCGAACAACTACGGGCCGCCGTACGGCAGTGCCGAAACCAACTTCGGCCGGCTGCTGAAGGAAGATTTCCGGCCGTATCGCGACGAACTGCTGATCTCGACGAAGGCCGGCTGGGACATGTGGCCGGGGCCGTACGGCAGCGGCGGCGGGTCGCGCAAGTACGTGCTCGCGAGCCTCGACCAGAGCCTGCAGCGGATGGGGCTCGACTACGTCGACATCTTCTATTCGCACCGCTTCGACGCGCACACGCCGCTCGAGGAAACCGCCGGCGCACTCGCATCGGCCGTGCAGCAGGGCAAGGCGCTGTACATCGGCATTTCGTCGTACTCGGCCGCGAAGACGCGCGAGATGGCCGAACTGCTCGCGCAATACAAGGTGCCGCTGCTGATCCACCAGCCGTCGTACAACCTGCTGAACCGCTGGGTCGAGCAGGATCTGCTCGGCACGCTCGACGACATCGGCACGGGCAGCATCGCGTTCACGCCGCTCGCGCAGGGGCTGCTGACGTCGAAATACCTGAACGGCGTGCCGGCCGATGCGCGCGTGAACAAGCCGGGCGGCGGCTCGCTGAAGCAGGATCACCTGAGTGCGGACAACCTCGAGCATGTGCGCAAGCTCAACGGCATCGCGGAGCGGCGCGGGCAGAGCCTCGCGCAGATGGCGCTCGCATGGGTGTTGCGCAATGGCCGCGTGACGTCCGCGCTGATCGGCGCGAGCCGTGCGGAGCAGGTGCGTGAAAACGTCGGCGCGCTGAAGAATCTCGAATTCTCGGCCGACGAACTCGCGGAGATCGATCGCTACGCGACCGAGGGTGGCATCAATCTGTGGGAAAAACCGTCCACCGATCAGGCAATCTGATCGGCATCAAGGAAAGTCGATACGGGATGCGAATCATTGCATGCCGTATCGCCGCGCACGCACACAAGCGGTTACGTCGCCGCGATGCGGCGGCGTGACCGGCACGCGCCAACGCGTCGCTAGAGCAGCGCGGGCAGGCCTTCGACGAGCAATACCGCCACGCCGACGCCGAGGATGACGCCGAGCACGCGCAGGAGGTTGTGACGGAATTCGGTTGCGCACGGCACCGCGCCGAGAAATAGCGCGCCGGCCAGCGCCATCGGAATCAACAGGATGAAGTCGCCGATCGTGAAGTAGGTCGTCATGCGTGTCTCCATAGCCGGCCGGAACAGGCGCACGCGCGTCTTCCAGCCCCCATGCCGGGCATTTCTCGTATTGGGCCGGCCCCATTGCGAACGGGGCCGGCAGTTCGAGTATAGGCAACCGCGCTGCGTTTTTCGCTATCCGAACCATTAAAAGTATGCGGAAAACCCCGGGGATTCCGCACTTTTCCGGCGAGTCGGACGAATGCCTTGCATCATTCTTTCCCGCTCCTTTCGGTTCGCGCTGAATCGTCGGACATGTTCGATACGGGCCGCCGCACCCGCAGGCGCGGCGGCCCGTCCGCCTACGCGCGATCGGGTCGAGCGCGAACGGCCGGCGTGCGGAACACGAGCGCGAGCCCCGCGACGATCGCGCCCATGCCGGCGAGCGCGAGCGGTTCGGGCCGGTTGCCGAGCCAGACCGCGTCCATCAGCGTGGTGACGACGGGCACGAGATAGAACAGGCTCGTCACGTTGACGAGATCGCCGCGTTGCATCAACCGGTAGAACAGCAACTGCGCGATCACCGAGATCACGATGCCGAGCCACAGCAGCGGGACGATGAACGCCCAGCCGACCTCGACCGAGATCGGCCGGAACGGCAGGATCGCCACGCACAGCGCGAGGCCGATCGCGTTCTGCAGCGGCAACACGTCGGCGGGCGCCGCGCGCACGCGCTTTTGCAGCAGCGAGCCGGCGGTCAGCGCGACGAGCGCCGTGAGCGCGCAGGCGACGCCCATGATCGGCAGGCCCGCACCGCCCACGCCGCGACACACGACGAGCGCGAGACCGGCCAGCGACAGCCCGAGCCCCGCGACGCGCATCGGTTGCCAGCGCCGCTCGACGATCGCGAGCGTGAGGATCGGCTGCACGCCGAGGATCGTCGCCAGCACGCCCGGCGCGATCCCGCGCTCGAGCGCGAGCAGATAGAAGATCGAATAGCCGCCCATCATCAGCAGGCCGGTCAGCGCGGCCATGCGCCGCTCGCCGCGCGGCGGCAGCCAGCGTCCGCGCATGACGGCCGGCACGAGCAGCACGAGTGACGCGAGCGCGAAGCGCGCGGTGAGAAAGACGAACGCGGAGGCGTGACGCAGACCGAGTTCAGCGAAGATCGCGCCGCTGCTCCACAGCAAGACGAAGAGCGACGTCACGCCATGCGCGGCGAGCGCGCGTTTGAACGAAACCATGTGAATCCACCTGTCGAACGGATCGAAACGTTCCACGTCGCGCGCGGGCACGCGCCGTGCGCCATGGCGCACGAACGGCCGCAAACGGGCGAAGGGAAAACGGAAACCGGAAACCGGCTGGTCAGCCGACGCGTGCCGCCGGCGGGGGCGGCGCGGCGCCGACGAGCGGCGGTGCGACAGGAGGAGGGAGGACCGACGGATGCGCGCACGCCTGCGGCCGCGAGTCGAACTGCGGCCGGGAATTTGCGAGAGCGGACGTGAGCGGTTGCATCGTGTCGAAATGCGCTTGAACGCGAATGAACGTCAAAGGTAACGCAGGGCGGCCGCCTGATGCAACCACGGTCGGCGGGAGGTCGGTGCCGTGCGTGTGGCCGGATTCGGCGGACGGTCACATTCGACAGGGTATGATGGGGGTATCCGCCCGTGCAAGCGCACGCGCGGCGCAGTGGTTGATTGGAGACATTCGACGAATTCGCGGCACTTCGCCTGCTTCTTCTTCTTTTCGCGCTTCGATAAACCGTGAACAATGGGATCACGCGCAACACCCCGACGAGGGCGGCGCGGATCGTGCATTTGCCGGCTCGCCAGCGAGCCGGGTTTCAAGTTTCAAGAGTGGGGAACCATCATGCATGTCGGGTCGATTGTCTGCACTACCCATATCGCGGTGCCGAAGGGCGCGCGCGGCATCGTTCAGCGTGTTCTGGGCGACATGGCCATGGTGACCTGGTACGCGGGCGTGCCGGGCGAGTCGAAGGAACTCAACACCGAGCCGTTCTTTCTCGAGGACCTGATCGACACCGGCGAATCCGTGCTGCCGGCCGGCGCCGCGATCCACTGAGCGCGCGTGCCGCACCGGACGCTCGTGTTTCGGCGCGGCTGACGGCACAATGCGGGGCATGAAAGACGTCACTTCCGCCCCCGCAGCTCCCGCCGGCCCGCCGTTCGCCGGCCTCACGCCCGAGTGCGTGCTCGACGCGCTCGACAGCGTGCTGATGCCGACCGGGCTGCGCACCGACGGGCGCCTGCTCGCCCTCAACAGCTACGAAAACCGCGTCTACCAGGTCGGCATCGAGGACGGTCCGCCCGTCGTCGCGAAGTTCTACCGGCCCGCGCGCTGGTCGGACGAAGCGATCCTGGAAGAGCACGCGTTCGTCGCCGAACTCGCCGCGCGCGAAATTCCGGCGGTGCCCGCGCGCGTCATCGACGGCCGCACGCTGCACGCGTTCGACGGCTTCCGCTTCTCGATCTTCGAGCGGCGCGGCGGTCGCGCGCCCGACCTCGACCGCAGCGACACGCTCGAATGGCTCGGCCGCTTCATCGGCCGGATTCACGCGGTCGGCGCGACGCAGCGCTATGTCGCGCGTCCCGTGCTCGACATCCACACGTTCGGCTACGAGCCGCGCGACTATCTGCTCGCTCACGATTTTCTTCCCGACGACGTACGGCCCGCCTACGAGACGGCGGTGACGCTCGCGCTCGAAGGCGTCGAGGCCGCGTTCGAGCGGGCGGGCGAGATCCGTCTGCTGCGCACGCATGGCGACTGTCATCCGAGCAACGTGCTGTGGACCGACGCGGGCCCGCATTTCGTCGACTTCGACGACAGCCGGATGGCGCCCGCGGTCCAGGATCTGTGGCTGCTGCTGCCCGGCGATCGCGAAGGCGCGTCGCGCGCGCTCGCGGATCTGCTCGCCGGTTATGAGGACTTCTGCGAATTCGAGCCGCGCGAACTGCATCTGGTCGAAGCGCTGCGCACGCTGCGCTTGATCCACTACGCGGCATGGCTCGCGCGCCGCTGGGACGATCCGGCGTTTCCGGCCGCGTTCCCGTGGTTCAACACGCATCGCTATTGGGAAGCACGCGTGCTCGAGCTGCGCGAGCAGATCGGCGCGATGCAGGAAGGGCCGCTCTGGCCCGTGTGACGGCGCGCGCGGCAACGTCGCCGCGCGGCAGGTTCGGGCGGACCGACGCGCAACGCGCGCGGCCCGCGCCGCTCAGAACTTCAACATCATCCTGATCACCGCGGCGAAGCGCTTGCCGTAAGGCGGCGCGATCAGCCCGCGGGTATTCAGGCGCGCCTGCGTGAGCACGGGCTTCATCTTCGAGAACGTCACGAAGCCGTCGTAGCCGTGATACGCGCCCATCCCGCTCGCGCCGACGCCGCCGAACGGCAAACTGCCGCACGCGATGTGCAGCAACGCATCGTTGACCGTCACGCCGCCGGAGATCGTTTCGCGCATCACGCGGTCGACCGTGCCGCCATCCTCGTCGAACAGATACAGCGCGAGCGGTCGCGGGCGCGCGTTCACGTACGCGATCGCTTCGTCGAGCCGCTCGTACGGCACGAGCGGCAGCAGCGGCCCGAAGATTTCCTCCTGCATCAACTGCGACGCGGCCGGCACGTGCGTGACCGCGCACGGCACGAAGCGACGCGACGCGGGATCGGACGGCGTGTCCGACAGCGGATGCAGTTGCGCGCCGGCGGCCTGCGCGTCGGTCGCGAGCTGTTGCAGCCGGGCGTAATGGCGCGGCGACACGATCGTCGTGTAGTCGCCGTTGGTCGACAGGTCCGGATACAGCTTCGCGAAGCGCGCGCGTGCGCGCTCGATGAACGCGGCTTCCATTCCGCGCGGCAGCAGCACGTAGTCGGGCGCGATGCAGGTCTGGCCCGCGTTCAGCGTCTTGCCGCCGATGATCGCGTCGACGGCCGCGTCGAAGCGTGCATTCGGGCCGACGATCGCCGGCGACTTGCCGCCGAGCTCGAGCGTGACGGGGGTGAGATTGTCGGCCGCGGCGCGCATCACGTGGCGGCCGACGTGCGTCGAGCCGGTGAACAGCAGATGATCGAACGGCAGCGCGCTGAACGCGGCGCCGACCTCCGCATCGCCGTTCACGACCGCGACGTGATCGCGCGAGAAAGTCTTCGCGATCAGCTGTTCGAACAGCGCCGACGTGCGCGGCGTCAGTTCGGACATCTTGACGATCGCGCGGTTGCCGGCCGCGAGCGCGCAGATCAGCGGGCCGGCCGCGAGCAGGATCGGATAGTTCCACGGCACGACGATGCCGACCACGCCGAGCGGCTGCGGCAGCACCTTCGCGCGCGCCGGCCGCAGCCACTTGTTCATCGGCTTGCGGATCGGCTTCATCCAGCGCTTGCCGTGCCTGAGCGCGTCGTCGATCTCTTCCTTCGCCATCCAGATTTCCGACAGCAGCACTTCCTGCTTCGCGCGATGCCCGAAGTCGGCGCTGATCGCATCGGCGAGCGCATCCGCGTGATCGATCAGCATCATGCGCAGCGCGCGCAGGTGCTGCGCGCGGGTGTCCCACTCCGGGTACGGCGCGCGCAGGTAGGCCGCGCGCTGGTCGCGCAGCAGCGACGTCAAGGCATCGACCGACGGCAGCGCTTGCGGGGCCAGTTCGGGCAAATCGTTCTTCATGTCGTCTCCTCCAGTTGGGCGTGGCACGTCGGCCAGCAGTCAGGCCGCACGTGCCCGCTCGGCGAGCGTGGCGGGGCGGGTCGGGATGGCGCGCGTCGCGCGGCACGGGGCCGGATGCGAGGCACGGGCGAAAACAGGGTGCAGCGTGCGGCAAGCGTCGCATCCGCGCGACGGTGGTCGTGTCCGAAAACGGGATTGCACGGCCCGCGCGTACGGCCGGATGCGATGTCCAACCGGTGTGCGATCGCGTGCGGCGGGCACTTGCCGGCGCATCGAAGCAGGGCAGTGCGATGCGCGCGGCGACGCACGCATCGGCAGGTCGTGCGGCGCATGCGACGAGCCGTCCAAACGGTCGGCGATACGTGGCGTCGTTCGATTTCGACCGGCCGCGCGCACGGTGTTGCACGTCACCGTCCGGGCATCCGTTTGAAATGAAATGCGGGCCGCGCGCGGTGCGTCCGGACAACCCGGTCGGCACGCGGCCTGCAGAACGTCGCGCTGCATCGTCGTCTCCCCAGTTTCGCGACGGCGCGGCTTCTGGCGGCCGATGCATCGCGTCGCATCAATCGATACATCTTAAATTTAGTTCACGCGGGCGTTTAGAGGAATCGCTCTTGAATCGGCGTGCCGCGCGCGCGACGGCCATTCCTACAATGCCCGAACATTACAAGCGGGAGCCGGCCGCGCCGGGCGCCGTTCATGACACGAAGGAGACGTGACATGCAATACGACTACATCATCGTCGGCGGAGGGTCGGGCGGCTCGAGCCTCGCCAGCCGCCTCGCCGATGCATGCCCCGACGCGACGATCGCGTTGATCGAGGCCGGCTCGCACACGGAGCGCAACCTGCTCGTCAACATGCCGGTGGGAATCGCGGCGCTCGTGCCGTTCAAGCTCGGCACGAACTACGGTTACGAGACGGTGCCGCAGCCGGGCCTCGGCGGCCGCCGCGGCTATCAGCCGCGCGGGCGCGGAATGGGCGGCTCGAGCGCGATCAACGCGATGATCTACACGCGCGGCCACCCGGGCGATTACGACGAATGGGCGCAACTCGGCGCGACGGGCTGGGGCTGGCGGGACGTGCTGCCGTATTTCCGCCGCGCGGAAGGCAACGCGCGCGGCGCCGATGCATGGCACGGCGCGGACGGCCCGCTGACGGTGTCCGATCTGCGCTTTCGCAATCCGTTCTCCGAACGATTCATCCAGGCGGCGCACGCGGCCGGCTATCCGCTCAACAACGACTTCAACGGCGCGACGCAGGAAGGCGTCGGCTTCTATCAGGTCACGCATCGCGACGGCGCGCGCTGCAGCGTCGCGCGCGCGTACATCTACGACCGCGACCGGCCGAACCTGCACGTGATCACCGATGCGACGGTGCTGCGCGTGGGCTTCGACGGCAAGCGCGCGGTCGGGGTCGCGGTGTCGCGCGACGGACGCGTCGAGACGCTCGGTGCACGCGCGGAAGTGATCCTGTCGGCCGGCGCGTTCAATTCGCCGCAACTGCTGATGTGCTCGGGGATCGGTCCGGCGGAACAGCTGCGCCGGCACGGGATCGCCGTCGTGCAGGACGCGCCGGACGTCGGCACCAACCTGATCGACCATATCGACTTCATCATCAACACGCGCGTGAATTCGTCGGAGCTGGTCGGCGTCTGCCTGCGCGGGATCGCGAAGATGACGCCGGCGCTCGCGCGCTACTTCTCGAGCCGCACGGGGATGATGACGAGCAACGTCGCGGAGGCCGGCGGCTTCATCAAGAGCGACCCGTCGCTCGAACGTCCGGACCTGCAGCTGCATTTCTGCACGGCGCTCGTCGACGACCACAACCGCAAGATGCACTGGGGCTTCGGCTATTCGCTGCACGTGTGCGCGCTGCGCCCGTTCAGCCGCGGCACGGTCGCGCTCGCGAGCGGCGATGCGCGCGACGCGCCGCTGATCGATCCGCGCTTCTTCAGCGATTCGCGCGATCTCGACCTGCTCGTGCGCGGCGCGCAGGCGATGCGCCGGATCCTGTCGCAGGCGCCGCTCGCGTCGCAGGGCGGGCGCGAGCTGTACACGCGGGCGGATCAGAGCGAAGCCGAGCTGCGCGCGACGATCGTCGCGCATGCCGACACGATCTATCACCCGGTCGGCACCTGCCGGATGGGCTCGGATGCGCGCGCGGTCGTGGATCCGCAACTGCGCGTGCGGGGCGTCGAAGGGCTGCGGGTGGTGGATGCGTCGGTGATGCCGACGCTGATCGGCGGCAACACGAATGCGCCGTCGGTGATGATCGGCGAGCGCGCGGCGGACTTCATCGTCGCGACGCGCCGGGGCGGCGGCGTGCCGCGCAACGAGGCGGCCGCGGCGGCGCACGGCCGCTGAGCGGCGCGCACCGGCACACGACCGACGCGATGCTCAGGCGAACGTATCGACGAGGCCCGCGCGGCTCACGGTCGCGCCGGCCGCTGCGGATTGCGCGGCGTCGACCGGTGCGTCGACGGCTGACGATCCGGCGCGCGCGCGCGGCGACGGCCGGCCGCCGGCGAAGCTTTGCTGCGGATTCTGCTGCTGCGATGCGAAGCCGCCATCGCTGACGCTCGCGCTGCCCAGGCCGAGCCCGCCCGCTTCCATCGCTTCACGCAGTTTCGGCAGCGCGGCTTCCACCGCGTCGCGCACCTGCGCGTGCTGCGACACGAACAGCGCGTGCGCGTGGTTGTCCGCGACGCGCAGCACGACCTGCAGCGGGCCGAGGTCCGGCGGGTTCAGCGTCAACTCGGCGCTCTGCTGGTGCGCGTTCGACAGGAACACGACCTTCTGGCTCAGCGCATCGGTCCAGTCGGCGGTGCCGACGTGCGGCGCCAGCACGTGTGCGTTGGCCGCGGCGATCGAGCTGGCGGCGGGCGATGCCTGGAGGTTCGCCTGTGCGGCTGCCGCAGCCGTCGCGGCGGCGGCGACCGTCGCGTCGACGGCCGGGCCGGCGGTTTCTTCGGCGGTCGCGAACGCATGCTGCGCGGCGGGTTGGGCCGTTGCGCCGGCCTGCAGCGCCTGCGCGGTGGCCTGCGCGGGCGCCTGTTGCGTCGCGAGCGCGCCTTTCGCGTCGGCGAGCGTGCGGTCGAAGGTCGGGATTTTCGGCGTCGGCGGTGCGGCGGTGGCCGATGCGGACGTCGTCGCCGCGGGCGCTGCCGCTGTCGTCGCAGCCGTGCCCGACGCGGGCATCGCGATGGCGCCCGCGCCGCCGGTCAGCTTCTGGAGTGCCGCCTGCAGCGTGTCGCGACCCGACACCGGCACGGCAGGCTCGGCGGCCGCATCCTTGCTCGCGTGATTCGTCAGCGCGGCCGTGGCGTCGGGCTGGCCGGACACGGCCGTCGCTGTCGTGGCGGTGGAGGTGGCGGCGGTATCGGCATTGGCCGGCGCCGCGTCGTTCGCGCGCGCCTGCAGTTGCGCCTGCACGGCGGCTGCCGCGGCGAGCGCGGCTGCGTCGGGATTGAGTGTCGCGCTGGCGTCTTCGGTCGACGGGTCGTCGTCGCGGTCGGCGGACTTCGTGCCGGCGGCGGATGTCGACGACGCCTGTTTCGTCGAGGCGTCCGGCTGGTCGGCGGTTGCCGCGTCGTGCCGCGTGACGACGCTTTGCTTCAGCGTCTGCGCGAACGGCATGGCGGCCGGGCCGCTTGCGGCATCGTTGCCGGCGGACTTGGCGGAAGCGGACGAACCCGCGTCGCGGATCGCCTTGAGTGCGGTGCCGGCGGTGTCGAGCAGCACGCCGAGCAGGGGCAGGGGAGGCATGACGATTCTCTCGTTCGAAAGCGGTGAGCGGTTACGCCGAACGGGCCGCATCGGCCCGCATGCGCAGGATCTTCGCGGCGTGTTCGTCGGCGTCGCGCTGTTCGCGCTTCGCCGTACGCTGGGCTTCCTGCGCGACGCCGCGCGCCTGCAGGATTTCGTATGAACCGACGGTGCGTTTCTTCTGTTGCCAGTTGGGACGCGCCTCGTCGATACGGACTTCGGCCGCGGCCAGCACGTTGCGCTGCTGCATGATCGCCGCGTCGAGCGTATCGATGAACGCCTGGAAGTTGCGCCAGTTGCCGGCCGGCATCCCGTGTTGCGCGGACTGCGCGAAGCGCGCGTGATACTCGTCGCGATAGCGCAGCAACGCATCGAGCTGGTCGGCGGCCGCGGTGCGGTCGCGCTGCGCGGTGCCGAGCTGCTTCGCGGCCGTGTCGAGATCTTCCTGCGCGCGGTCGAGCAGCAGTTGAAGGGGAAAGCCGTGTGCCATCGGGGTCAGCCTCCGTGTACGTCGAACAGCGCATCGAGCGCGCCGACGCTCGACGCGAACGGCGCGCATTCGCGAAAGCCCTGTTGCAGGAACGATTCGATGCGCGGGTAGAGCGCGATCGCGCGGTCGAGCTGCGCGTCGCGGCCGGGCGCATAGGCGCCGACCGCGATCAGGTCGCGATTGCGCTGGTAGCGCGACAGCATCTGCTTGAACTGCCGCACGCGGTCGAGATGCGTTTCGTCGATCAGCGCGGTCATCGCGCGGCTGATCGACGCCTCGATGTCGATCGCCGGATAGTGACCGGCTTCGGCGAGCGCGCGCGACAGCACGATGTGGCCGTCGAGGATCGCGCGCGCCGAATCGGCGATCGGGTCCTGCTGGTCGTCGCCTTCGGTCAGCACCGTGTAGAACGCGGTGATCGAGCCGCCGCCTTCGGGCCCGTTGCCGGTGCGCTCGACGAGCGCGGGCAGCTTCGCGAACACCGACGGCGGATAGCCCTTGGTCGCGGGCGGCTCGCCGATCGCGAGCGCGATCTCGCGCTGGGCCATCGCGTAGCGCGTCAGCGAATCCATCAGCAGCAGCACGTGCTTGCCCTGATCGCGGAAATATTCGGCGAGCGACGTCGCATACGCGGCGCCCTGCATCCGCAGCAGCGGCGACACGTCGGCCGGCGCCGCGACGACGACGGAGCGCGCGAGCCCGTCCTCGCCGAGGATCTGTTCGATGAATTCCTTCACTTCGCGGCCGCGTTCGCCGATCAGTCCGATCACGATCACTTCCGCGCTGGTGTAGCGCGCCATCGTGCCGAGCAGCACCGACTTGCCGACGCCGGAGCCCGCGAACAGGCCCATCCGCTGCCCGCGGCCGACGGTGAGCAGCGCGTTGATCGCGCGCACGCCGACGTCGAGCACGTGGTGGATCGGCTCGCGATCGAGCGGGTTGATCGACGGCGCCGACAGCGGCGCGTCGACCTTCGACGCGAGCGGGCCGAGGCCGTCGAGCGGGCGGCCCGACGCGTCGACGACGCGCCCCAGCATTTCCCAGCCGACCGGCAGCCGTTTCGCGCCCGCGAGCGGATCGGCGACGGGCGCGGCCTCCAGCGGCCACACGCGCGCGCCGGGCAGCACGCCCGCGACGTCGGTGGTCGGCATCAGGAACAGGCGATCGCCGGAGAACCCGACGACTTCCGCTTCCGCATGCGGCAGCGTGCTGCCGGGCGGCAATTCGATCGTGCATTCGGCACCGACCGACAGGCGCAGGCCGATCGCCTCGAGCACGAGGCCCGCGGCGCGCGTGAGGCGCCCGCACGGCCGCAGCGGCAGCGCGCGGTGGCTGCGGGTCGCGAGGCCGTTCAGGTGCGTGCGCCAGTGCGCGAGATGCGGATTGTGCGGCGCGCGCGGCGTGTCGGCCGCGGCGTCGGTCGCGTGCGCCGGCGCGCCGTGCGCGGTGCCGTGCGGTTGCTCGGGGCCGAACGACGCGAGCGCGAGTTCGCGCTCGAGCGGCGTCATTCCGTCATACAGGATCGATTCGGGCGTGGGCGTCACCATGCGCTCACCTTGCCGATCGCGGCGGCGACGCGCTGCCAGCGGGTGGGCAGCGTCGCGTCGACTTCGCCCGTCGCGGCGTGCGCGCGGCAGCCGCCGCGCTCGATCGACGCGTCGGTGCGCACGTTCCAGCCGAGCGTGTCGAGATCGTCCTGCAGATAGGCCTCGACAACGGGCAGGTCGGCCGGGTTCACCGCGAGATGCGGCGCGCCGGACAACGCCGGTTCGGCGGCGAGCACGTCGCGCACGGCCGCGACGAGCGCGGCGGGATCGTGCTTCACGTGCTGGCGCACGACCTGCTGCGCGATGTCGAGCGCGAGTTGCGCGAGGTCGGACGCGAGGTCGTGCTCGGCGCTCGACACGGCTTCGCGGAACGACGCGGCGAGCGCCGCGAGCTGCGCGGCCTGTTCGCGGGCTTCGGCCTGGCCGGCCGCGAAACCCTGTTCGCGGCCCTGGTCGAAACCGGCCTGATAACCCAGTGCCTGGCCTTCGACGTGACCGGCCGCGTGGCCTTCGGCATGCGCGGCGTCGCGCACGCGCTGCAATTCCTCGGCGAGCGCGGCGGCGGCCGCAGCCGCGTCGTCGGGCGGCGGCGGGGGCGGCGGCGGATCGAACGACGCCATCTCCCACCGCTGGTACGCGGTGAGGGTGCCGGCGCGGTCGCGCGCGGAATCAGACATAGGCGTCTTCCGCCTTGCCGCCGATCACGATCTGACCGCTCTCGGCGAGGTTGCGCACGATCTGCAGGATGCGGCGCTGCTGCGTCTCGACTTCGGACACGCGCACCGGGCCGCGCGCGTCGAGATCCTCGGCGAGCAGTTCGGCCGCGCGTTGCGACATGTTCGCGAGGAATTTCTGGCGCAGCGCGGGCGGCGCGCCCTTCAGCGCGATGATCAGCGTTTCCGACTCGACTTCCTTCAGCACCATCTGGATCGCGCGATCCTCGAGGTCGAGCAGGTTCTCGAACACGAACATCTGGTCGACGATCTTCTGCGCGAGGTCCGCGTCGTACTGGCGCACGCTTTCGAGCACGCCTTCCTCATGATTGCTCGTCATGAAGTTCAGGATTTCGGCCGCGGTGCGGATGCCGCCCATCGGGCTGCGCTTCAGGTTGTCGCTGCCGGACAGCAGGCCCGTCAGCACGTCGTCGAGCTCGCGCAGCGCGGCCGGCTGGATGCCGTCGAGCGTCGCGATCCGCAGCAGCACGTCGTTGCGCAGGCGCTCGGTGAAGCACGACGCGATCTCGGACGCCTGGTCGCGGTCGAGGTGCACGAGGATCGTCGCGATGATCTGCGGATGCTCGTTC
This sequence comes from Burkholderia sp. RF4-BP95, assembly GCF_001521985.1. Classification (NCBI taxonomy): domain Bacteria; kingdom Pseudomonadati; phylum Pseudomonadota; class Betaproteobacteria; order Burkholderiales; family Burkholderiaceae; genus Burkholderia; species Burkholderia sp. RF4-BP95. The sequence goes on from NZ_LOSX01000070.1 coordinate 116,928, forward strand.
TTGATCAGTTCCGCGACGGCGGCCGAGTCCATCCACTTCAGGCCCTCGATGCCGCTCGTGTCGCTGCCCTGCAGGATCCGGTCGATCAGCACGCCGGCCTTGTCCTCGCCGAGCGCCTTGGTCAGCACCGAGCGGATGTACTCGCTCGAATCGAGCGACAGCGCGGTGTGCTGCTCGGCTTCCTTCGCGAATTCGTGCAGCACGTCCTCGACCTGCTCGCGCGTGACGTTCTTCAGCGCGGCCATCGCGGCGCCGATCTTCTGCACTTCGCGCGGCGCGAGGAACTTGAATACTTCAGCGGCCTCTTCCTCGCCGATCGACATCAGCAGCAGCGCGCTCTTGGTCAGGCCTTCAGCGTTCATCGGACACCCAGTTCTTCACGACGGTGGCGACGATCTTCGGATCCTGGCGGGCGATCGTGCGCGCGTAGTCGAGGTTGCGTTCGTAGCGGTTCTTTTCGTTCTCGAAGCCGAGCAGCAGCGGATCGGGCTCGTCCGGCTGTTCCAGCGCGGGCAGGCCGTCGAGCGCGACCGGATCCTCTGGCGCCGCGAGGGCCGGCGCGGCCGGCTCGGGCGGCGGGAACGCGCGGCGCATCGCCGGGCGCACGAACATGAAATAGAGCGCCGCCGCGGCCGCCGCGATGCCGAGCCACTTCGCGGCTTCCTTCGCCATCGCGATCATGTCCGGCTGGCGCCACCACGGCAGGTCGGCGTACGGATCGCTGGCGGTCGAGAACGCGCTGTTCACGACGTTCACCGAGTCGCCGCGCTTCTCGTCGTAGCCCATCGCGTCCTTCACGAGCTGCTCGATCTGCGCGAGCTTCGCGGGCGGCAGCGGCTGCATCGTCACGTGGCCCTTCGCGTCGGCGACCGGCTGGTAGTTGACGACGACGGCCACCGACAGCCGCTTCACGTTGCCCATCGGCTGCTCGACGTGGCGGATCGTCTTGTCGAGCTCGTAGTTGGTCGTCTGGTCCTTGCGGTCGCTGACGGGCGTCGACTGCGGCCCGTTCTGGCCGTTGCCGGCGACGATCGGCGCGGAGGCCGGCTGCGGCGGCGTGTTCGACAGCGCGCCCGGCACGCCCGATGCGCCGCCCTGCGCGAGTTCGGTCGCGCTGCTGGTCTGCTGGCTGCGGATCGCGGTCTGCTGCGGCGAGCCGTTCGGGCCGTAGCTTTCCGAGGTCTGCTCGAGCTTCGAGAAATCGATGTCCGCGCTGACTTGCGAGCGTGCGTTGCCGGTGCCGAAGATCGGCGCGAGGATCGCGTCGATGCGCTTCTGCGTGTTGTGCTCGACCTGCTGCACGTACTTGAGCTGGCTTGCGTCGAGGCCGGTGGCCGATGCGGTCTGGGTCAGCAGGTTGCCGTCCTGGTCGACGATCGTCACGTTTTTGGCCGGCATGTCGGGCACGCCGGACGACACCATCCGCGTGATCGCCTGCACCTGGCCCTCGTCGAGCACGCGGCCCGGGTAGAGATCGACGAACACCGACGCGCTCGGCGCCTCCTTGTCGCGCACGAACACCGACGGCTTCGGGATCGCCAGATGCACGCGCGCCGTCTTCACGGCGTTGATCGACTCGATCGTGCGTTGCAGCTCGCCTTCGAGCGCGCGCTGGTAGTTCACCTGCTCGGCGAACTGGCTGATGCCGAATTTCTGGTTGTCCATCAGCTCGAAGCCGACCGAGCCGCCCTTGGGCAGGCCCATCGCGGCGAGCTTCAGGCGCGTTTCGTGCACCTGGTTCGACGGCACGAGGATCGCGCCGCCGGCGTCGGCGAACTTGTAGGGAACGTTTGCCTGCTGGAGCGCGGTGATGATCGCGCCGCCGTCGCGGTCCGACAGGTTGCTGTATAGCACGCGATAGTCGGGCGTGCGGCTCCACAGCACGAGCGCGGTGATCGCGGCGATGGCGAGCGCGACGGCGATCACGAACGGCAGTTTCGGGTTGCCCTTCATCCGCGTGATGCCGGGGATGCGTTCCGCGAAGCCGCCGAACCCGAAGTCCGCGCCGGCGCCGCCTGCTCCCGGCAACGCGGCGGCCGCGGTGGCGCCTGGCACCGGGCTGGCGAGGCCCGTGCGGGCGTCGGGGTTGATCAGCGAGTTGGCCTGCGAATCCATGCGTGGAATTTCTCCGGAGCGGGACGACTGAGCCGCTCGGACGAGCGGACGGACAATGACACGATGCGATTATCGGGACCGGGGCCCGACTCCGATCGACCGAAAAGAGCGGGGTTTCCCCCGTACTTTCGCGGCTTTGGCGCGCGCCGCGCTGCTATCCTTTTTCGCGATCCGGCATGGTGCGCATCGTGCGGCGCCGCCGGACCGCCCGGTGCGTCCGGGTCTCTTCTCTCATATGTCTGGGGACAGCATGGCTGCCAACGTCAGCGGAATCGGTTCGGTGTTGCAACAGATGCAGGCGATGGCCGCGCAGGCGAGCGGCGGCGTCGCGAGCCCGACGGCGGCACTCGCCGGTTCGGGCGCGGCGACGGCCGGCACGTTCGCGAGCGCGATGAAGGCGTCGCTCGACAAGATCAGCGGCGACCAGAAGCACGCGCTCGGCGAGGCGCAGGCGTTCGAGGTCGGCGCGGCGAACGTGTCGCTGAACGACGTGATGGTCGACATGCAGAAGGCCAACATCGGTTTCCAGTTCGGGCTTCAGGTCCGCAACAAGCTCGTGAGCGCGTACAACGACATCATGCAGATGTCCGTGTGACGCGACCGGCAACCGGGGACGGCCAGCCGCCGACGGGCATCCGGGGGCGGCCGACTGGCGGCGGGCCGTGCGCCTAAAGCTTTTCAATTCCCTTCCGATAACTCTGGAACAAGGCCGCGTCATGCATTGCAGGGCGGCGGCTACCGCATAGCCAACGCATCACAAGGAGAAGCGCATGTTTTCCCCAGGACACGCTGGAGCCAGTGCATACGCGCGTGTCGGCGTCGAGACGGGGGTGATGGGCGCCTCCCCGCACCGGCTGATCGCGATGCTGTACCAGGGCGCGCGCCAGGCCATCGCGCTCGCGCGCATGCACCTGCAGCAGGGCAACGTGCCCGCACGCGGCGAAGCGATCGGCAAGGCGATCGGGATCGTCGAGAGCGGCCTGCAGGCGTCGCTGAACCGCGACGCGGGCGGCCAGATCGCCGGGCGCCTCGACGCGCTGTATACGTATATCGGCCGGCGCCTGCTGGAAGCCAACATGCATGCCAGCGACGCGATGCTGGTCGAGGTCGACGGGTTGCTCGCGACGCTCGAGGAAGCGTGGACGGGCATCGCTCCGGAAGTCGCGCGCATGGCCGCGCAACAGGCGGCGGGCGCGGCACGATGAATCTCAAGGCCGAATACTTCGCTCGCTACGAGGCGCTTGCGGCCGTGTCGGGCCGCATGCTGTCCGCGGCGCGCGGCGCGGACTGGAGCGCGCTGCCGGAGTTGCAGGCCGAATTCCTGCGTCTCGTCGACGGGCTGAAGGAGGCCCATCCGGGCGTCGCGCTCGACCAGGCGGACCTCGGCCGCAAGCTCGAGCTGATTCGCCGGATCCTCGCCGACGACGCCGCCATCCGCGACCTCGCGAGCCCGGACGTCGCACGGCTGTCCGCGCTGTTCGAGGCGCGGCGCTCGACCCAGGTATTGACCGATCTCTACCGCGCTCGCGGGTAGTGCCCGTTTGCCGGGGCGGCGGTTGCCGCATGCCCGGCTTCGCAACGATGTCGCTGAGGTGAGCAGGCTCCGATCATGACCGGTATCGACTCCGTTGCGGCCGCCCTGCTGGCGAGTCGCCTCGACAGCCTGCTGACCGGCCCCGTGATCGCGCCCGCAGGCGGCGGCGCGACCGCGCAGGTCGGCACGCCGGGCGCCGGCGCGTCGTCGCCGTCTTCGACCGTGGCCCCGCTGGCGCCGCCGCCGGCATCCGCGCAGACCGCGTTGTCCGATGTCGCGCTCGTGCTCGACGCGATTTCGCGCTCGGGCGGCGTCGCGACGCCCGTGATCGCCGGGCGCACGCCGCTGCTGGCCGATCCCGCCGTGTTGCTGAGCACGGCGGCGGCCGTGCCGCCGGACGGGCAGCCGACCGCCGGTCCGGCTGCGTCCGCCGCCGCGCCTTCCACCGCAACGCCCGCGTCCGATGTTGCGGCCGCGCCGCCCGTCGCGGCGCTGCGTGCGGCGCTCGCGCAGGCCGTCAGCGAAAGCGGCCTCTTTTACGAATCCCATCTCGCGCAGTGGCTGGCCGGCCAGCGCCCGCTCGCCGCGCTGATGCGCGAACCGCAGGCGCGGCTCACGACCGCGCCGGTGCAGCCGGCCCCGGATGCCGCGCAGCACGACGCGCCCGACGTGCTCGACGAACTGCTCGCGCAGCGCCTGCCGCTGCCGACGCCAGCGCGAACGGCCACGCAGCCGGGCGCGCCCGCGTCGGGCGGTGCGGTGCCGCGCGAGCTTGCACAGAACGCGGCCGCCGCCGCTCGGCAAGGTGCGGCGTCGGCCACGGCCGCGACGACCGACCCGCTCGGCGATCGCCCCGACACGCGCTGGACGCCCGCGCGCGCCGAACTGGCCGCCGCGTCGGCCGATCCGCAGGCGCAGACGCCGGCTCCCGTGCATCCTGCCGCCGTGCCGATCGTCCGGCAGCAGCTCGATGCGCTTGCGACCGATCAGTTCCGCTGGGCAGGCGAGGCATGGCCCGGCGCGCGGCTCGACTGGACGATCGAGCCCGACGATCCGGGCGGCCGCGCGTCGCGCGGCGGCGACGACGCCGGCGACGGGATCGCATGGCGCACGCGGCTGACGCTCACGTTGCCGTCGCTCGGCACGGTCGACGCGGAGCTGGTGCTGAACGGCGCGCAGCTCGTCGCGCGACTGCGCGCGAATTCGGCCGGCGCCGACCGGCTCACACGGAACGAGGCCGCGCTGCGGCAGCGGTTCGAGGGATCGGGGCTGCAGCTCGGCGGACTGTCGATTCGCGCGGTCGGCGACGAACCGGACGGCTTCGACCCGCTTGTCGCGCAGGCGGCCGCCGCCGCATATGCGCGCAGCGCGGCCGGCGGCACGCCGGGCGCCGACGACGAGGTGCCGCGATGAGCATGACGTCCCGCAAGCGCGCGGCCGCGCTCGTCTACGATCCGAAGGGGGGCGATACCGCGCCGCGCGTGGTCGCGAAGGGGTACGGCCTGCTCGCCGAGATGATCGTCGCCCGTGCGCGGGATGCCGGGCTGTACGTGCATACCGCGCCGGAGATGGTGTCGCTGCTGATGCAGGTCGATCTCGACGACCGGATTCCGCCGCAGCTTTACCAGGCCGTCGCCGATCTGCTGGCATGGCTGTACGCGCTCGATCGGACCGAGCCCGGGCCGGGCGACGCCGCGCCGCATTTTCCGCTACCGCCGCTGCGCCGCTGAGCGTTCGCCGCGCCGTTTTACTTGCGAAATGCTGTCCCGGACTTTCGCAATCATTTCACCGGCATTTCTCTTTTATCGACCTGGATCGGCGTGCAATCCGCGCGCTTCGTCGGTTATCGCCGGATTGTCCCGTCGTCCCGACGTGCGCCGGCGGATTGAGCGGTCGCGCCATTTGTGTAATGATATCCATTCTCATTTTCATGTTATCCGGGCGGCGCATGTTTTCCGTGCGCCGCCCGTTGCTTTGAACGAATGGACACTCTCGCGTGAACGCGCCCGAAACGATCGCCCCGCCGCAGGCGGGCAGGCCCATCGCGGGCGTCACCGTGCTGCATCCGGCCGCACGGCCCCTGAGCGACGCCGAACTGGCGGCGCGCCGCCAGCGCTCGCGGCGTGCGACCTTCATCAAATGGCTGCGCAAGGTGCATGGCTGGGTCGGGCTCTGGGGCGCGGTGCTCGGGCTGCTGTTCGGCGTGACGGGCGTGCTGCTCAACCACCGTGCGCCGCCGCTGAAGATCCCGACCGGCGAACCGCAGGTCGAGCAGATGCAGATCGCGTTGCCGGACCCGGCGCCGAAGTCGCCGGCCGCGATGACGAAGTGGCTGCAGCACGAACTGCACTTCGACGGCCGGCCGGGCCGCGTGCGCACGGAGCCCGCGCAGCCGGTCGCCTGGGGCGACAAGCGTGTGATGCAGCCGGAGCGCTGGCAGATGGGCCTGTTCGGTCCGCACCAGAACCTCCAGGCCGAATATTGGGTCGGCAACGGCTACGTATCGGTGAAGCGCACCGGCAATACGTTCCTGACGACGCTGAACAACCTGCATCGCGGCGTCGGCATGAATCTCGGCTGGGTGCTGCTGATGGACACGATCGCGGGTTCGCTGATCCTGTTGTCGCTGACGGGCGTGCTGCTGTGGACGGAGCTGAACAAGCGACGCACGGTCGGCGTCGTGCTGGTGGTCGGCTCCGTCGCCGCGGCGCTCGCCGCAGGTCTCGCCTGACGTCACCCTCGACGCGCGCCGGTTTCCCGCCGGCGCATGACGGCCCGCCGGCGCGGCCATGCGCCGCGCGGGCGACCGGCCTCAGAGGCCGCAGGTCGCGCCGCTGTTTGCCGCGATCTCGCGGGCGGCCTTCGCGCCCTCGACCTGCAGGATCGTCGGCAGCGACACGTTGTTCTTCGCGGCCGTGATCTCGGCGAGGATCGAGATCGCGATTTCCGGCGGCGTGCGGCTGCCGATGTAGATGCCGGCCGGCCCGTGCAGCCGCGCCAGTTCCGCCTCGCTCAGGTCGAATTCGAGCAGCCGCTCGCGCCGGGCCGCGTTGTTGCGTCGCGAGCCGAGCGCGCCCACGTAGAACGCGGGCGTCTTCAGCGCCTCCATCAGCGCGAGATCGTCGAGCTTCGGGTCGTGCGTGAGCGCGATCACGGCCGAACGCGCGTCGAGCTTCATGTCGAGCACCGTGTCGTCGGGCATCGTGTGCACGACGCGCGTGCCCGTCACGTCCCACGCATCCGTGTACTCCTCGCGCGGATCGCAGACCGTCACCTGGTAATCGAGCCCGACCGCGATCTGGCACAGATAGCGCGACAATTGTCCCGCGCCGATCACGAGCATCCGGTAGCGCGGCCCGTGGATCGTCACGAGCCGGTCGCCGTCGAACGCGAGCCCGTCGGTCGCCTGCGCGGGCGACAGCGACGCGCGGCCGGTCGCGAGCGTCATCGTGCGCGTGACGAGGCGGCCGGCCTCGACTTCCGCGCACAGCGCGGCGATCCCGCTGTCGGGCGTGAGCGGCTCCAGCACGAGCTGGATCGTGCCGCCGCAGGGCAGCCCGAAGCGGTGCGCTTCCTCGGCCGTCACGCCGTACTTGACGGCTTCCGGGCGTGCATCGGCCGCGATCCCGCTTGCATGCACGCGGGCGATCAGGTCGTCCTCGATGCAGCCGCCGGACACGGAGCCGACCACGAGGCCGTCCTCGCGCACCGCGAGCATCGCGCCTTCGGGGCGGGGCGACGAGCCCCACGTCTTCACGACCGTGACGAGCAGCACGCGGCGCCCTTCGTCGAGCCAGCGCGCGCTGGATTTCAGTACATCGAGATCGACGCTTTCCATCATCCTGTTCCTGTTGCCGGACGGCCCGCCGGGCCGTCGTTCGATGGCCGGATTATGAACCGCTCGGCGCGCGCGTGCTGGCAGCGTGCAAATCGTGTGGGAAAATCCGGACGATCGGGCAAGAAATCGCGACGATCGGGCAGCGATCGCGCGTGTGCGGGGCGCGGCGGCGCGCGTCGTGCGCCGCGCGGGGGCGCCGATGGCCGGGCCGGTTCGGGCGGGGAGGGGGCGCGCACGGGGCCGGTGACGGCCCGGCGTGGCGTCGTGTCGCTGCGCGCGGCGTGCGCGCGCAGCGACGGCGGTCAATGTGCGTCGTGCTGACCGTGCGCGAGCTTCGAGTGATGCCGCGAATACAGGAAGTAGATCACGAGGCCGATCACGAGCCAGATGCCGAACGCGGCCCACGTGACGGGCTGCAGGTTCAGCATCAGGAACAGGCATGCGCCGACCGCGAGGATCGGCACCACCGGCACGCCCGGGCAGCGGAACGCGCGCGGCAGTTCCGGGTGCGTGCGGCGCAGCACCAGCACCGCGATCGACACCATCGAGAATGCGGCGAGCGTGCCGATGTTGATCAGCTCGGCGAGCACGTTGAGCGGCACGAGCGCGGCGATCAGCCCGAAGAACAGGCCGACGAGCCAGGTCGTCAGGAACGGCGTCGCGTAGCGCGGATGCACGCGCGACAGCGCCGCCGGCAGCAGGCCGTCGCGCGACATCGCGAAGATGATCCGCGTCTGGCCGTAGCTCATCACGAGGATCACGGTCAGCATGCCGAGCACCGCGCCGAGATCGATGAAGCCCGCGACCCACTTCTCGCCGGCGATCTGCAGCGCATACGAGATCGGATGCGACACGTTTGCGTACTGCGCCGACGGCACGATGCCGGTCGCGACCGCCGCGACCGTCACGTACAGCACCGCGCACACCGCGAGCGACGCGATGATGCCGATCGGCAGGTCGCGTTTCGGATTCTTCACTTCCTCGGCCGCCGACGATACGGCGTCGAAGCCGATGAACGCGAAGAACATCACGGCCGCCGCGCCGAACACGCCGTTCCAGCCGTGCGGCATGAACGGCTTCCAGTTCGCGGGCGTGACGTGGAAGATGCCGACCGCGATCACGAGCAGCACGACCGACACCTTGATGAACACCATGACGTTGTTGATGCGGGTCGACTCGCGAATGCCGATCGACAGCAGCGTCGTGATCACCAGCATCACGAGGAACGCCGGCAGGTTGAACCACGTGACGACACCCGGGATCGCGCCGGGCGCGGCCGTCAGCACGGTCGGCAGCGTGAGCCCGAAGCCCTGCAGCAGCGATTGCAGGTAGCCCGACCAGCCGACCGACACGGCCGACGCCGCGAGGCCGTATTCGAGCATCAGGTCCCAGCCGATGATCCAGGCGACGAGCTCGCCGAGCGTCGCGTACGAGTACGTGTAGATCGAGCCCGCGACCGGAATCGTCGACGCGAATTCGGCGTACGACAGCGCCGCGAGGCCGCACGCGATCGCGGCGATCACGAACGACAGCATCAGCGCGGGGCCGGCCTGTACGGCGCCCGTGCCGGTCAGCACGAAGATGCCGGTGCCGATGATCGCGCCGATGCCGAGGAAGGTGAGGTCGATGGCGCCGAGCGCTTTCTTGAGCCCGGCGCCGTGCGCGCCGGCGATCATGCGATCGACGTTTTTCTTGCGGAAGAAGGACATTGCGGATGAGTTTCCAGCGCGCGCGAGCGCGGCGGCGCCGAGTGAGTGAAAACCCGCAATTTTAGCCGATTTGGCGTGGAAGACCCGCTGCGGCGCAGCGGTGCGCCCGGGAATCGTCCGATAAAACAATTGCTTGTGCGCGGCGTGCGGCGCGCCGGGGCCGGCGTGGAGCCGGCCGGGTGCGGCGAGGACGAAGAATCAGGCGCCCGACGCGGGCGCCATGTCGACGAGCCGGTTGCTCATCACGTAGAACGTCAGTTCCGCATTGTTCGACAGCCGCATCTTCTCGAGCAGCCGCGACCGGTACACGCTGACCGTCTTCACCGACAGCGACAGCGTGTTCGCGATGTCGGTGAGGCGCTTGCCCGATGCGAGCATGCAGAGCGTCTGGTATTCGCGATCGGACAGCTTCTCGTGCGGCAGCGGTTCGTTCTCGAACGACACGTATTCGGCGAGCGCCTCGGCCATCGCCGGGCTCACGTACTTGCGGCCGGCCGCGACCTGCTGGATCGCGCCGATCATCTGCGCGGCATTCACCGTCTTCGACAGGTAGCCGGCCGCGCCGGCCTTCAGCGCGCGCACCGCGTACTGGTCCTCGCGGTACATCGAGAACATCAGCACCGGCGCGCCCGGCAGCTTGCGCTTGATGCGCTTGAGCACCTCGATGCCATTCGTGTCCGGCAACGAGATGTCGAGCAGGATCACGTCGAAGGCGTCGCGGTCGACGGCCGCCACCGCATCGCTGCCGGTCTCGGCCTCGGTCACGTTACGCGCGATGCCGCGGTCGATCAGCAAGTGGCGGATCCCTTGACGGACGATCGCGTGATCGTCGACGAGCAGGATGTTCAGGCTCATGACGGCCTCACGAAAGCGACGCGCGGCGCGCGGCCGCCGGCGCCGCGAACAGCGAGTCCCACGCGAAGCGCGCGGTGACGCGCGTGCCGCGGCCCGCTTCCGGTGCGCTCGCGTCGAAGCTGCCGCCGAACGCCTCGCAGCGTGCGCGCATCCCGGCGAGGCCGTAGCCGGTGCGTCGGCTGCGCGCGAAACCGGTCCCATCGTCGGTGACGATCAGGGACATATGCGAGTCGTCGGTGTCGATCTGCACGTCGACGGACGTCGCGCGCGCATGCTTCGCGACGTTCGACAGCGCTTCCTGCGCGACGCGGAAGATCGCGAGCGCGCCGGCGCCGCCGAGTTGCGTGAGCCGTGCGTCGGCCGCGCAGACGAAGCTCGTGCGCAGGCCGGTGCGCGCCGTGTGGCTGTCGACCCACGCCGACAGGGCGCCGACGACGCCGCCGTCGAGTGCCGGCGTGTCGCGCTCGTCGATCAGCCGGCGGTTGGCGTCGGTGGCGGAGTCGAGCGCCTGCTGCGCCAGCTCGAGCGCGCGCAGGCAGCCGTCCGGCGCATTTGCCGGCAGCCACGTTTGAACGTTTGCGAGCGCGAAACGTGCGGCGGTGAGTTCGGCGCCGAGTCCGTCATGCAGCTCGCCGGCGAGATGGCGGCGGGCCGCCTCGTCGGCAACCATCAGCTGGAGGGACAGCGCCGCGATCCGGGCGGCGGACGTGTCGCGTTGGGGCAGGGCGCCGGCCACGGGCGCGGCCGTGTCGCAGCCGTGCACGAGCGGCTGCGACGGGAACGGGGCATGAGCGCCCGTGGGCGCGTTGAGCGACGTATCCATGACTCTCCCTGCTGTCAGAAAGCGGTTCAGACACCGGCTGGCTGCGTGGATCGGCTGCCGTTTCGATGACGGCAGCCGCCAGAGAATCGCCCCGTGCCGAGGTAACAAAAGTTACATCTTGTAACGTTTGAGTCCGACCCTCCAATGGTCGCCCGATCGGCGACCACGCGGGGCGAATAATATCTCAAAAATTTGGAAAACGTCATGCTGGGCGGACATTTAAGGGTAAATGTGAATAATCCGAGCGAAGCTGTTGTAGGAAAAACACTGACGCGAAAGCACACGGATCGCCCGTATCCAAATGTAACGATTTGACATGAAATGATCGTGGCTTGTTACGAATTCGCCAAGTAGGGACGAAAAAAAACCGGAGCTTTTGCTCCGGTTCTTGATGTGGCACAAATTCGGGGTTCGATCAGTCCACGAATGCGCGTTCGATCACATAGTGACCCGGCGCGCTGTTCTTGCCTTCGACCAGGCCGGCCTGCTTCAGCAGGTCCGTCGTGTCCTTCAGCATCGCGGTGCTGCCGCACAGCATCACGCGGTCGTTTTCCGGCGAGAACGCCGGCACGCCGAGGTCCGTGAACAGCTTGCCCGTCGCGATCAGGTCGGTGATCCGGCCCTCGTTGTCGAACGCCTCGCGCGTGACCGTCGGGTAGTAGACGAGCTTTTCCTTGATGATGTCGCCGAGATACTCGTGGCCCGGCAGGTCGTGCTTGATGTAGTCCATGTACGCCAGCTCGCCCTTCAGGCGGCAGGTGTGCGTCAGGATGACCTTGTCGAAGCGTTCGTAGATGTCCGGGTCGCGGATGATCGACATGAACGGTGCGAGGCCCGTGCCGGTCGACAGCATCCACAGCGTCTTGCCGGGCAGCAGGTTGTCGGCGACGAGCGTGCCGGTCGGCTTCTTGCCGATCAGCACCGAGTCGCCCACCTTCAGGTGCTGCAGGCGCGACGTCAGCGGGCCGTTCTGGACCTTGATGCTGAAGAATTCGAGGTGCTCTTCGTAGTTCGGGCTGACGATCGAGTAGGCACGCGCGAGCGGCTTGCCGTCGACCTCGAGGCCGACCATCGTGAATTCGCCGTTGTTGAAGCGCAGGCTCGGTTCACGGGTGCAGGTGAAGCTGAAAAGCGTGTCGGTCCAGTGATGGACGGATTGGACGGTGGCGGTGTCGTATTTGCTCATGGCTTTGAAAACGGACGCGCGTAGCGGACGCGTGTAACGGGCCCAAAAACGGGCAAAAAAACCGAGTGCGTCGGCCCGATCGCGGATCGGCCGGCCGGCGCGTCGGACACGCGCCTTCTCGATGACAGACGATTGAGGAACTCGTTATTTTACCCTGCTTGGGGCAGATGCGGGCTTGACCCGCGCGGCCGCGCGGATTTGGCGCAACGAAATCTTGCAACCGGCTTTCAGCGACCGGCCGCGAGCTTCGCGCATGGCGCGCCGCGCCACCGCATCACCTCGGATCGAGGCGCAGCCGCGCGATATACGGCAGGTGATCCGACAGCCACGCGGTTTCGCCGGACGGCGCCTGCCATTCGAGCGGCGTCAGCCCGCGCACGAACATCTTGTCGAGCGCGAGCGCCGGGGAGAACGCGGGGAACGTGCGGCCCGACTGGCCGAGCAGCGTCGCGACTTCGGACAGCCCGATCTCGCCGAACAGCGCGACCGAATCGTTGCGCCAGTCGTTGAAGTCGCCGGCGAGCACGAGCGGGTCGTCGCCCGCGTTGCGCACGATCCAGTGCGCGATCCAGTGCATCTGGCGCAGCCGCGCCGCGCGCGTGAGCGCGAGGTGCGCGCACAGCAGCGTGACGGGCCGTGCGCCCGCGAGCGTCGCGCGCGCGACCAGCAGCCCGCGCCGCTCGAAGCGGTGCGCGGAGATGTCCCAGCGGCCGCCGAGGTCGAGCGGATGCGGCGACAGGATCGCATTGCCGTGCCGCCACGACGGCTTGAACACGTTCGGTCCGAGCGCGATCTGCCAGTCGAGCGCCTGCGCGATCTCGGTGGCCTGGCAATGCCACACGTCGTCGACCGCGTCGTCCATCGGCGCGCCGAAGCCGGGGGCGAGCATCGGGCGCGGCATGCGGCGCGCCATCGCCTCCTGCAGGAAATACACGTCGGCGTGCGTCGACTGCATCCAGTTGCGCATCGCGTTCCATGCGGTGAAGCCGAGCGGCGAGCGGCCCTTGTGCAGGTTCCAGCTGACCGCGGTGATTTCGTCGGGCGCGGCGTGCGGTTCGGCGAACGGCAAGGACAGGGCGTCGGCGGACATGGCGCTCAGTCCTTCGCGACGTGCGCGCGCACGCGGTAGACGAGATGCGGGCGCTGCTCGACGAGCGTCCAGTCGGTCCATGCATCGCCGCCGACCGACAGCCCCGGATGGCTCGCGACGATCTGCCGCGGCGACGCGGGCAGGCACGGATCGCTGCGCGTCGCGTTTTCGTCGTCGAGGGTTTCCTGCACGTCGAGCGCGAGCGATACCGTGTGCGCGGCGTCGTCGACGGCGAGCGGCGCGACCGTCACCGAGCGCGAGCGCTCGGTCGGCACGACGCGCGCGGCATTGCCGCAGCCGACGGGCACGGCGGACGGATAGCGATGAGTGTCGGTACGGGATTGACCCACGGTGGTGCGTTGCTGGAACGTGTCGATCGTCTGACCATCGCGCACCACCTGGATCTCCCACGCGACGACGGCTGGGGCGGGGCTCTGCGCATGGGCCGCGAGCGCGGCGCTCGCGAGCAGGACGGCCAGGCCGTGTTTCAGCATGAAACTTCTCCGGAAACGCGGGGTAGCGGGGAACGGACGCACATCTTACGCCGGATCGATTTGGACGGTGGTGTGACAGGACGCATCGCCGCAGGTTCGCAGCACGATCCGGTCCTGATCGAAAGGTAGGTACGCGTCACGCGTTTTCAAGCGAAAAAGCGCGCGAATTCGGCGACGCTCGCGCGCTCGGTGACGAGGCGGTTCTCGATCGCGTCCGGGTCGGCATGGCCGAGCGACATCCCGCAGACGAGCTGCTCGTTGGCCGGCATGTCGAGATGCTCGGCGACGATCCGGTGGAACGGCACGAACGCGGCCTGCGGGCAGGTGTCGAGGCCGCGTCCGCGCGCGGCCGTCATCACGCCCTGCAGGAACATGCCGCAGTCGAGCCATGCACCGTGCGTCATCACGCGGTCGAGCGTGAAGAACAGCGCGACCGGCGCATCGAAGAAGCGGAAGTTGCGCGCGTGCTGCGCGTGCATGCGGGCCTTTTCGTCGCGGCCGATGTTCAACAGACCATACAGGTCCCAGCCGACCTTGCGGCGCCGGTCGATATACGGCGACACCCATTCGCGCGGATAGTAGTCGTATTCGGCGACGTATTTCTCGTCGCGCGCCGGATCGTCGTACGCGGCGGTGAGGGCCGCGGCAAGTGCGTCGCGGGTCGCGCCGGTCGCGACGTACACGCGCCACGGCTGGATGTTGGTGCCCGACGGCGCGCGGCTCGCGGCTTCGAGGATCGCCTCGAGCGTGTCGCGCGGCACGGGCGTCGGCAGGAACGCGCGAATCGCGCGGCGCGACTTGAGCGCGGCGTCGACGGCGCGGATCGCATCGGCGTCGATGCGCGGGACGGCAGCGGGGACGGACATCGGCAACCCTTCGAGACGAAGCGCACGGCGCCGCGCGGGCGCCGTGGCGAGGCCGGCGCGGCGGCCGGTGAACGTTCGATCATACGCCGCGCGGCGCTGCGCTGCAGCGCGCGCGCGGTGTTAGCAGCAGACCGGGGCGGCTGCTTGCTTGCACGCCGATGCGGGATCGCTACACTGAAATCGTAAGGGTCTGATGGTCGTGTGACGGTAGCGGTAGCGAGGTTGGTATGACGACGGCGATGGTGAAACAGGAACTGGCGGTGGCGTCCTTCAGCACGGTGTACGACCTCGAGCAGGTCGAGACCGCGTTGAACGACCTGAACGAGAGCGCGAGCGACGCACTGCGCGCCACCTACGAGCGCATGCTCAAGACCGGCAATCTGCGCTTTTGCGTGAAGCCGAACCGGATGCCGTCGTTCGACGAACTCGGCGACGCGCTGCCCAATTTCACCGAGCCGCTCGACGACGTGCGCAAGCAGGTCGCGCTGTGCCTCGAGACGGACGACCGGCTCGAACTGATGCCGATCCTGCTGCTCGGGCCGCCCGGCATCGGCAAGACGCATTTCGCGAAGGCGCTCGCGCACCTGCTCGGCACCGCGTATCACTACGTGCCGATGAGTTCGCTGACGGCCGGCTGGATCCTGTCGGGCGCGTCGTCGCAATGGAAGAACGCGAAGCCCGGCAAGGTGTTCGATGCGCTCGTCAACGGCAGCTATGCGAACCCGGTGATCGCGGTCGACGAGATCGACAAGGCCGGCAGCGACGCGCAATACGATCCGCTCGGCGCGCTGTACGCGTTGCTCGAACACGATACCGCGCGCGCGTTCGTCGACGAATTCGCCGAAGTGCCGATCGATGCGGGCAACGTGATCTGGGTCGCGACCGCGAACGATGCGCAGGCGATTCCGGAGCCGCTGCTGAACCGGATGAACGTGTACGAGATCGCGCCGCCGGACGCGGCCGGCGCGCGCCGGATCGCGCAGACGATCTACGACGAGATCCGCACGTCGCACGCGTGGGGGCGGCGCTTCCCCGACACGCTCGACGACGACGCGCTCGACGTGCTGGCCGCGACGCCGCCGCGCACGATGCGCCGTGCGCTGCTGCATGCGTTCGGCGCCGCGCGGCTCGACGGCCGCGACGTGATCGCACCGTCCGACATCCGCGCCGACGAGGGCGCGGCGAAGCGCCGGCCGATCGGATTCTGAGCCGGCGGCGCGCGCTGCGCCGCGACCTGCACGCGTCGCGCCGAGCCTCGCCGCGCGACGCGTACAGGCCGATACGGACGCGTCCGGCAAGCGTGCGAACCGGGACGTACAATTCTCTTCTCTCCCCTTGATGCGCAAGCAACGCGAAACGTCATGGAGCAGATGGATTGTGTGGTGATCGGCGCGGGTGTCGTCGGTCTTGCGATTGCGCGGGAACTGGCCGCGCGCGGGCGCGAAACCGTCGTGCTCGAGGCGGCCGACGCGATCGGCACGGGCACGAGCTCGCGCAACAGCGAGGTGATTCACGCGGGGCTTTACTACCCGCGCGGTTCGCTCAAGGCGATGTCGTGCGTGCACGGGCGCGACCTGTTGTACGAGTTCTGCGAGACCCGCCACGTGCCGCACCGGCGCGTGGGCAAGCTGCTCGTCGCGACGAGCGCCGCGCAGGTGAAGCAGTTGAAGGCGATCGCCGCGCGCGCGGCGGAAAACGGCGTGCTCGACCTGATGCCGCTCACGCGTGCCGAGGCGCAGACGCTCGAGCCCGCGCTCGAATGCGCGGAGGCGCTGTTCTCGCCGAGCACCGGTATCGTCGACAGTCACCAGCTGATGCTCGCGCTGCTCGGCGACGCCGAGCGCGACGGCGCGATGTGCGCGCTGAAATCCCCGGTCGAGTCGATCGACGTGCTGCGCGGCGGCCGCTTCGTGGTGCGTACCGGCGGCGACGCGCCGACCGAAATCGAGGCCGCGTGCGTGATCAACAGCGCGGGCCTCGGCGCGCAGGCGCTCGCGCGCCGCACGCGCGGGCTCGATCCGCGCTGGGTGCCGCCGCTCTATCTCGCGCGCGGCAACTACTTCAGCCTGTCCGGGCGCGCGCCGTTCTCGCACCTCGTCTATCCGATGCCCGACCGCGCGGGGCTCGGCGTGCACCTGACGCTCGACCTGGCCGGACAGGCGCGTTTCGGCCCGGACGTCGAGTGGGTCGATGCATTGCGCTACGAGGTCGATCCCGCGCGCGCACCGGCGTTCTACGCGTCGATCCGCACGTACTGGCCGGGGCTACCCGACGACGCACTGCAGCCGGCCTACGCGGGAATCCGGCCGAAGCTCGCGGGGCCCGGCGAGCCGCCGGCCGACTTCATCGTGCAGGGCGCGGCGCAGCACGGCGTGCGCGGGCTCGTGAACCTGTTCGGCATCGAGTCGCCGGGGCTGACCGCGTCGCTCGCGCTCGCGCAGCGCGTCGGCGACATGACGTCACATGCGTGACGCACGCGGCCCGCATTCGTGCGGGCCGGCCGTGTGAAATCCCTTATTTCCGGCATTTCGGCGCGCACATTCATTCGCTTGAGCGTTATTCTGTCGAACGGCCGTCGCCAGAACGGCTTTCAAACCGATAACGTTGGAGCGAGTCCCCCATGAAAACATCCCGTCGGAGTTTCCTGATTACGAGCATTGGTGCCGTGTCCGCGCTGGCGCTGTCGCGCGAAGCGCTGGCCGACGCGCCGATGCTGTCGGAAACGGATCCGGCCGCGGTGGCGCTCGGCTACAAGGCCGATGCCACGAAGGTCGACAAGACGAAGTATCCGAAATACGCAGCAGGCCAGGATTGCGCGGCCTGCATGCTGTATCAGGGCAAGAAGGGCTCGGCCTCGGGCCCGTGCGGTGCATTCCCCGGCAAGCAGGTATCGGCGAAGGGCTGGTGCAGCGCATTCACGAAGATGGGCTGACGTCCGCGGCGGCATCGTGCGATGCCGCAATGTGGCGAAAACCGCAAAACGCCCGCCATCGGACGATGGCGGGCGTTTTTTATGCTTGAAAACGGTTCCGTCGCTTTCTACACTCGCTGCAAACCAGCGCGCCGCGGCCCCCCGTGCGCCGCGCCACCCGATGGCGAATTCACGAGGACGAGGCACGCATGGCGACGATTGCGAATTCAACGAAAACGATCCGGCCCGAGCGTGCGCTGAACCGGCGGGCCGTCGCGGCGGCCGTGATCGGCAACGCGCTCGAGTGGTACGACTTCACGGTGTTCGGCTTCATGACCGTCGTGATCGCCGAACTGTTCTTTCCGACGACCAGCGAATACTCGTCGCTGCTGCTGACCACCGCGACGTTCGGCGTCGCGTTCTTCATGCGCCCGATCGGCGGCATCGTGTTCGGCCTGTACGCCGACCGCGCGGGCCGCAAGGCCGCGTTGTCGCTCGTGATCCTGCTGATGACGGCCGGCATCTTCCTGCTCGCGATCGCACCGCCCTATGCGGCGATCGGCATCGGCGGCCCGATCCTGATCGTGCTCGGCCGCCTGCTGCAGGGTTTCTCGGCGGGCGGCGAATTCGGCAGCGCGACCGCGCTCCTGATCGAAGCCGCGCCGTTCTCGAAACGCGGTTTCTACGGCAGCTGGCAGATGGCGAGCCAGGCGGCCGCGCTGCTGATCGGCGCGCTCGTCGGCGCGGCCGTCACGCGCGGGCTGTCGCACGACGCGCTGCGCAGCTGGGGCTGGCGCGTGCCGTTCATCCTCGGGCTCATGATCGGCCCGATCGGCTTCTACATCCGCCGTCATCTCGCGGATTCCGAAGCATTCCTGCACGCGCAGCAAAGCGCCCGCCGCGCGACGCTCGGCGAAGTGTTCACGCGCCATCCGCGCGAGGTGCTGTGCGGGCTCGGCTCGGTGATCGCGCTGACGGTGACGATCTACGTGCTGATCAGCTATCTGCCGACCTTCGCGGTGAAGCAGCTGAAGCTGCCGTATGCGGAATCGTTCTATGCGGTGATCGTCGGCAACCTGCTGTTGATGGTGCTGTCGCCGGTCGCGGGCGCGTGGTCGGACCGCATCGGCCGCAAGGGGCTGTCGCTGTGGTCGCTCGTGCTGACGCTCGCGTTGATGTATCCGTTGTTCGCGTGGCTCGACGCGGCGCCGAGCATCGGGCGGCTGATCGCGGTGCAGGCCGTGCTGTCGGTGACGCTCGCCGGCTACTACGGGCCGTTCGGCGCGATGATCGCCGAACTGTTCCCGGCCAACGTGCGCTCGACGGGGCTGTCGATCGCGTACAACGTCGCGGTGATGCTGTTCGGCGGTTTCGGGCAGTTCATCGTCACGTGGCTGATCAAGGTGACGGGCACGCCGCTCGCGCCGACCTATTACGTGATGGCGGGGCTCGCACTGTCGATCGTCGCGGTCGCGTTCGTGCCCGCGCGCAACGCGGATCTCGACGCGCCGGCCTGACGGCCGCATTGCAGCGCGACCATCATTTCGAAATCCGCAACGATGCGGGCTTTGGCCCCGAAATCGGCGCGGCGATCGTTCGCGCCCGCGTACGAATTGTTTAGTTGTCGAAGGAAACACGCGCGGGATGAACGAATTCGCCGCTCGCGCGCGCAGACGCACTTTTTGCGTGCGCGAGACATCCGCAAAAACCCGCGCAAATGCGTCTAGAAGAGTTTTTTCTCCAGCTTGTTGCAAAATCGCTAGCTCAAGTAATATCCGCGTACCCGGCCCCAGGGGGGACCGGTTCCGATCTGGAGACCTGGAGGAAACATGGAATACAACCGTCTGTTGCACACCCTGCGTGTTACCGCCATTGCAGGCGTGGCAGCGGCATCGCTCGGCGTCGCGGGTTCTGCATTCGCACAGATCCCGAACAAAACGCTCGTCTACTGCTCAGAAGGCAGCCCGGCGGGTTTCGATTCCGCGCAATTCACGACCGGCGTCGATTTCACCGCCGCCACGTTCACCGTCTACAACCGTCTCGTCGAATTCGAGCGCGGCGGCACCAAGGTCGAGCCGGGCCTCGCCGAGAAGTGGGACGTCTCGTCCGACGGCAAGGTGTACACGTTCCACCTGCGCCATGGCGTGAAGTTCCACACGACCGACTTCTTCAAGCCGACGCGTGAATTCAACGCGGACGACGTCGTGTTCTCGTTCGAGCGCATGCTCGATCCGAACCAGGCGTTCCGCAAGGCCTACCCGGTGTCGTTCCCGTACTTCACCGACATGGGCCTCGACAAGCTGATCACGAAGGTCGAGAAGGTCGATCCGTACACCGTAAAGTTCACGTTGGCCGAGCCGAACGCGCCGTTCATCCAGAACATGGCGATGGAATTCGCGTCGATCCTGTCGGCGGAATACGGCGATCAGCTGATGAAGGCAGGCAAGGCCGCCGACATCAACCAGAAGCCGGTCGGCACGGGCCCGTTCATCTTCCGCAGCTACACGAAGGACGCGACGATCCGTTTCGACGGGAATCCTGATTACTGGAAGAAGGGCGCCGTGAAGCTGTCGAAGCTGATCTTCTCGATCACGCCCGACCCGGGCGTGCGCGTGCAGAAGATCAAGCGCAACGAGTGTCAGGTGATGAGCTATCCGCGTCCGGCCGACATCGCGACGCTGAAGGCCGACTCGGGCATCGACATGCCGTCGCAGCCGGGCTTCAACCTCGGCTACCTCGCGTACAACGTCGAGCACAAGCCGGTCGACAAGCTCGAAGTGCGTCAGGCGCTCGACATGGCGATCAACAAGAAGGCGATCCTCGAATCCGTCTATCAGGGCGCGGGCCAGGCCGCCAGCGCACCGATGCCGCCGACCCAATGGTCGTACGACAAGAACCTGAAGATGGCGCCGAACGACACCGCGAAGGCGAAGGCGCTGCTCGCGAAGGCCGGCTATCCGAACGGTTTCGACATCACGCTGTGGGCGATGCCGGTGCAGCGCGCGTACAACCCGAACGCCCGCCTGATGGCCGAGATGATCCAGGCCGACTGGGCGAAGATCGGCGTGAAGGCGAAGATCGTCACGTACGAGTGGGGCGAGTACATCAAGCGCGCACACACGGGCGAGCAGGACACGATGCTGATCGGCTGGACGGGCGACAACGGCGACCCCGACAACTGGCTCGGCACGCTGCTCGGCTGCGAGGCGATCAAGGGCAACAACTTCTCGCACTGGTGCTACAAGCCGTTCGACGAGCTGATCCAGAAGGGTCGCACGACGACCGGCCAGGACGCGCGCACGAAGATCTACATGCAGGCCCAGCAGATCTTCGCGCAGCAGCTGCCGTTCTCGCCGATCGCGAACTCGACGGTCTACCAGCCAGTGCGCAAGAACGTGGTCGACATGCGCATCGAGCCGCTCGGCTATGCGCGTTTCGACGGTGTCAGCGTGAAGTAACCGACCTGGCCTAAGCTGTCGTCATTGAGAAGACCGGCTTGAAATCATCCGGCGGCGAGGGGCCAAAAGCCCCTCGTCGCCGGTCGCACATTTCCCACAAGAAAATACGAGACGCATCATGTTCACATTCGTGTTGCGCCGCGTGGGGATGGTGATCCCGACCTTCATCGGCATCACCATCCTGGCGTTTGCGCTGATTCACCTGATACCGGGCGACCCCATCGAAGTGATGATGGGCGAGCGCGGCGTCGATCCCGCGATGCATGCGGAGGCGATGAAACGCCTCGGGCTCGACCAGCCGCTGCCCCTGCAGTACGTCCACTACATCGGCCGGGCGCTGCATGGCGACCTCGGCACGTCGATCATCACCAACACCAGCGTCGCGGGCGAATTCTTCGCGCGCTTCCCGGCGACCGTCGAGCTGTCGCTGTGCGCGCTCGTGTTCGCGCTCGCCGTCGGGCTGCCGGCCGGCGTGATCGCCGCGCTGCGGCGCGGCTCGGTCGTCGATCACGGCGTGATGGGCACCGCGCTCACCGGCTACTCGATGCCGATCTTCTGGTGGGGGCTGATCCTCATCATGGTGTTTTCGTCGTACCTCGGCTGGACGCCCGTGTCCGGGCGCATCGCGGTCGAATACGACTTCCCGCATCCGACCGGCTTCATGCTGATCGACGCGCTGCTCGCGCCGGACGAAGGCTCGTTCAAGTCGGCGGTCAGCCACCTGATCCTGCCCGCGATCGTGCTCGGCACGATCCCGCTCGCGGTGATCGCGCGGATGACGCGCTCGTCGATGCTCGAAGTGCTGCGCGAGGACTACATCCGCACCGCCCGTGCGAAGGGGCTGTCGCCCGCGCGCGTGGTCGTCGTGCATGCGCTGCGCAATGCGCTGATCCCCGTCGTCACGGTGATCGGCCTGCAGATCGGCACGCTGCTCGCCGGCGCCGTGCTGACCGAGACGCTCTTTTCGTGGCCCGGTGTCGGCAAGTGGCTGATCGATGCGATCGGCCGCCGCGACTATCCGGTCGTCCAGGGCGGCATCCTGCTGATCGCGACGCTCGTGATCGTCGTGAACCTGGTCGTCGACCTGCTGTACGGCGTGCTGAATCCGCGCATCCGCCACACGAGGTAATTCCATGAGCAATCTGCAAAACACCCTGCCGAGCGAATCCGCGCCGGCCGGCGGCCGTGCGCTCGCGCTGCGCGAGTTCTGGGCCAACTTCTCGCGCAACCGCGGCGCCGTCGGCGCCGGCATCGTCGTGCTGATGCTGATCCTGGTCGCGCTCCTCGCGCCGCTGATCGCGCCGCACAGCCCGGTCGAGCAATACCGCGACTACGTGAAGATCCCGCCCGCATGGCTCGCCGGCGGCAACTGGCAGTTCATCCTCGGCACCGACGAAGCGGGCCGCGACATCCTTTCGCGCCTGATGTTCGGCGCGCGCATGTCGTTCTGGATCGGCTTCGTGTCGGTCGTGCTCGCGCTGATCCCGGGCATCGTGCTCGGGCTGGTCGCCGCGTTCTTCCAGAAATGGGCCGACACGCCGGTGATGCGCATCATGGACGTGCTGCTCGCGCTGCCGTCGCTGCTGCTCGCGGTCGCGGTCGTCGCGATCATCGGCCCGGGCCTCACCAACACGATGTTCGCGATCGCGATCGTCGCGCTGCCGGCCTACGTGCGTCTCACGCGTGCGTCGGCGCTCGGCGAACTGCAGAAGGAGTACGTGACGGCGTCGCGCGTGGCCGGTGCCGGCACGCTGCGCCTGATGTTCTCCCAGGTGCTGCCGAACTGCACGGCGCCGCTGATCGTGCAGGCGACGCTCGGCTTCTCGTCGGCCATTCTCGACGCGGCCGCGCTCGGCTTCCTCGGCCTCGGCGTGCAGCCGCCGACCGCGGAATGGGGCGCGATGCTCGCGTCCGCGCGCGACTACATCGACAACGCATGGTGGATCGTGACGATGCCCGGCCTGTCGATCCTGATTTCGGTGCTCGCGATCAACCTGCTCGGCGACGGGCTGCGCGACGCGCTCGATCCCAAACTGAAGCGGATGGCCTGACATGACCCAGAATCTTCTGACCATCCGCAATCTCGCGGTGAACTTCAACGGCCTGCCCGCTGTCGACCGGATCAACCTGTCGATCGCGCCGGGCGAGGTGGTGGGCGTCGTCGGCGAATCGGGCTCGGGCAAGAGCGTGACGATGATGGCGCTGATGGGCCTGATCGACGCGCCCGGCAAGGTGACGGCCGACGAGGTCACGTTCAACGGCGTGGATCTGCTGAAGGCGTCGCCGAAGGCGCGCCGCAAGATCGTCGGCAAGGACATCGCGATGGTGTTCCAGGACGCGCTGACGAGCCTGAATCCGAGCTACACGGTCGGCTACCAGATCAAGGAGGTGCTGAAGCTGCACGAAGGCCTGCGCGGCGACGCGCTGCACCGGCGCGCGCTCGAACTGCTCGACCAGGTCGGCATTCCCGACGCGAAGAACCGCATCGCGGCGTTCCCGCACCAGATGTCGGGCGGCATGAACCAGCGCGTGATGATCGCGATGGCGGTCGCGTGCAACCCGAAGCTGCTGATCGCCGACGAGCCGACCACCGCGCTCGACGTGACGATCCAGGCGCAGATCATGGATCTGCTCGTGAAGCTGCAGAAGGAGCGCGGGATGGCGCTCGTGCTGATCTCGCACGACCTGGCCGTGGTGTCGGAGGTCGCGCAGCGCGTCGCGGTGATGTATGCGGGCGAGGTCATCGAGACCAATCGCGTGCCGGACATCTTCCGTGCGCCGCATCATCCGTACACCGAAGCGCTGCTCGCGGCGATTCCCGAGCACAATCAGGGGGCGCGTCGCCTTGCCGCATTGCCGGGCATGGTGCCCGGCCGCGATGATCGCCCGTCCGGGTGCCTGTTTGCGCCGCGCTGCAAGTACGTCGTCGACGATTGCCGCAAGGCGCGTCCGGCGCTCGATACGCTGGTGCCGGCCAACGATGCGATGCGTGCGCGCTGCATCAAGCCGCTCAATGTTTCCAACCTCGACCTGACGGGAGGCGCACGATGAATGCTGTCCAAGAAACGCCTCGCGTGCCGCACGACGAGGAAGCGGTGCTGGTCGCCGACCAGCTCGCGAAGCACTACACGGTCAAGCGCGGGATGTTCGGGCAAGGCACGGTGAAGGCGCTGAACGGCGTGTCGTTCACGCTCAGGCGCGGCAAGACGCTCGCCGTCGTCGGCGAATCGGGCTGCGGGAAATCGACGCTCGCGCGCCAGCTCACGATGATCGAGACGCCCACCTCGGGCCACCTGACGATCGACGGCAAGGACGTGGCCGGCGCGAGCCGCGAGACGGTCGCCGACCTGCGCCGCCGCGTGCAGATGGTGTTCCAGAATCCGTTCGCGTCGCTGAACCCGCGCAAGACGGTCGAGCAGACGCTTTCCGAACCGCTCGAGATCAATGCGAACCTGACGGCCGCCGAGCGCGCGGCGCGCATCGCGCAGATCATGCGCACGGTCGGCCTGCGGCCCGAGCACGCGAAGCGCTATCCGCACATGTTCTCGGGCGGCCAGCGCCAGCGGGTCGCGATCGCGCGCGCGATGATCCTCGATCCGCGGATCGTCGTCGCCGACGAGCCGGTGTCCGCGCTCGACGTGTCGATCCAGGCGCAGATCCTGAACCTGTTCATGGATCTGCAGGAGCAGTTCAAGACGAGCTACGTCTTCATCTCGCACAACCTGTCGGTGGTCGAGCACGTCGCCGACGACGTGATGGTGATGTACTTCGGCAGCGTCGCCGAGCTCGGCGACAAGGCGACGATCTACGCGCGGCCGCGCCATCCGTACACGCGCGCGCTGATGTCGGCGACGCCGGCGATCTTCGAGGAAGACCGCCGCGTGCAGATCAAGCTGCAGGGCGAGCTGCCGTCGCCGCTCAATCCGCCGTCGGGCTGCGCGTTTCACCAGCGCTGCCCGTACGCGGTCGAGCGTTGCCGTGTCGAGGAACCGCAGCTGCGCGACGTCGACGGACGCCGCGTGGCCTGCCATCGCGCCGAGGAGGTGGGGGAGGCGAATGCCTGATGGTTTGGCGGCGCGCGCGTCCGGCGTGCGCCGTTCGGGGGCCGGCAGCGCGCGCGTGATGCGCGCGTGCCGCAACGCACGGCGCTGGAGCGTGCGCACGGTCACGGGCGCGGCGCTGGCCGGCGCGTGCGTGGCGGCCGGCCTCGTCGTTCCCGTCGGGGCCGCGCGTGCCGAAGGGCGTGCGCCGGCCAGTTCGCCGATCCATACGTCGCAGGTTCCGCCGCCCGGCATGAGCCTGCCGGGCTTCCACGCGCCTTCCGTGTCCAACGGCACGGTCGCGCGCGGCACGGTGCGCGTGCAGCCCGCGCGCATGCCGTTCTACGTGGCGACCAAGGGCAAGGTCACGCTGTACGTGCTCGGCACGCTGCACACGGGCGACCCGTCCGACTATCCGCCCGCTCAGCCGTTCCGGCCGCGCATCCTCGGGGCGCTTGCGGCGTCGCCGACGCTCGCGCTCGAGCTGTCGCCGGACGATCTGCTCGAATCGCAGGACGACGTGTCGAAGTATGGCGTGTGCCGCTACCCGTGCCTGCAGCGCCTGTTGCCCGAGCCGCTGTGGCAGCGCCTCGCGGGGCGCCTGCGCGGCAATCCGGCCGCGCTTGCGGAGATTCGCCGGATGCGGCCGTGGCTCGCGGCGCTGGTCGTCGAAACCTACGACTCGCTGGCGGCCGGCCTGCAGACGGAATACGGCACCGAGGCGCAACTTCAGAACGTATTCCTGAAGAAGAAGGGCGGCCGCGTGATCGGGCTCGAGACGCTCGCCGAGCAGATGCGCGCGTTCACCGGGCTGACGCTCGCCGAGCAGCGCGAGATGCTCGCGCAGGACATGGTGCAGACGCCGGCGCAGAACGCCGACGACATCAAGGCGCTGCACCGGCTGTGGCAAATCGGCGACGCCGATGCGATCTCGGCGTGGGCGGTCGCGAAGAGCGAGCGGCTGGCCCGTTCGAAGGCGCTATCGGCGTCGATCGACAACAAGATCCTGTACGAACGCAACCGGCGCTTCGTTGCGCGGATGACGGCAATCGCCGCGCCGAACCGGCCGGTATTCGTCGCCATCGGCGCGCTGCATCTGGGCGGCCCGCGCGGCGTGCTCGAATTGTTGCGCCAGCAAGGGTATCAGGTCGACGCGAACTGATCGCGCCGGGCGCCGCGCACCGATCCCCCCCTGTTTGATCGACGTTACGCACGCGCGGCGAGGCGCCTGTGCGGCCGCGCGATTCGATAAGGAAAACCCTTGAATCCTCAGGAAATAGCGTTTAAAACGATTGACATCCGGTTCTGCCGATCTCTATTCTTCATCCCACAAGTTGAAAAATTGAAAAGAATAGAAAAAGTTCTACGGGGTAGCAGAAAACAAAGCGCGGGGTTAGCGTAGCCGGCACGTGATGATCGTGCCGGCCGCGGAGTGTCTGCATGCACGGCGGGGCCAACATCGTCGGGACAACAAATGCATGCGACAGACTTGCGGATAAGCGACGTTCCGTCGTCCGACCGGGGGGAAGCAGCAATCGGGCGGCGGCGGACGTTTTTTAATCCGGAGCATTATTCCGGTCACCGTCGACAGACGGTTTCGGGGGGGCGAATCGACAGACGGCGAAGTCCGCGGCGATTGCGCCAACAGAAAAGCGCCACGAGGGCGCTTTTTTTCTTTGGTGCGGCGGTTTTCGTCGGGCGGCGGCGCGGCTTGCGCGCCGGTCAGGCGCCTTCGTCGGCTTCCAGCGCGCCCGGGGCGACGACGTCGATGCCGGCCGCTTCGAGCGCCGCGCGGATCCGCTTCGCGAACGCGAGCGCATGCGGGCCGTCGCCGTGCAGGCAGACCGTCTGCGCATTGAGCGGCACCCACTCGCCGCTCACCGACTGCACCCGCCGATCGCGCACCATGTCGAGCGTGCGGGCGAGCACCGCGTCCTCGTCATCGATCAGCGCGCCGGGCTGGCTGCGCGGCACGAGCGAGCCGTCCGCGCGGTAGCCGCGATCGGCGAACACTTCCTCCACCGCGGCGAGCCCCGCGTGGCGCGCGGCCGCGACGAACACGCTGTTCGCGAGCCCGAACACGGCAAGCGACGGATCGAAGTCGTGGATCGCGGACACCACCGCGTCGGCGATCATCGGATCGCGCGCGGCCTGGTTGTACAGCGCGCCGTGCGGCTTCACGTGCGCGATGCGGCCGCCCTCGGCCTGCGCGATCGCCGACAGCGCGCCGAGCTGGTACAGCACGCCGGCATAGATGTCGCCGGCCGGCAGCTGCATTTCCTTGCGGCCGAAATTCTCCGGGTCGTGAAAGCTCGGGTGCGCGCCGATCGACACGCCTTTCTGCACGGCCCAGCGCACGCAGTCGCGCATCGCATTGGCGCCGCCTGCATGCCAGCCGCACGCGATGTTCGCCGACGTGACGAGGTCGAGCAGCGCCTCGTCCGATCCGCATCCTTCGCCGAGATCGGCATTCAGATCGATTTCCATGATGTTCCTCGTCCACTGATGGCGTGGCGCGTCCTTCGTCCTGCTTCCGCCATTGTCACGCCGCGCGCGATTGCGCGCGGCGGCGGGTCTCCTCGCGCATCTCGATCGCGACGTCGATCTGACGCAGATAGGCACGTTCTGCGGTCAGGGCGGCGCGCGCGGCGTCGGGTGTCGTGCGCACGAAGCGGATCGGCAGGTTGAGGCGCGCCTGTGCGAGTTTCCAGAGATCCGCGCGGATCACCGTGCCGATCTTCGGATAGCCGCCGGTGGTCTGCGCGTCGTGCATCAGCACGATCGGCTGGCCGTTCGGCGGCACCTGGATCGTGCCGGGCAGCACCGCGTGCGACAGCAGCTCGACCGGCCGCTCGCGCACCAGCTCGGCGCCGGCGAGGCGATAGCCCATCCGGTTGCTGTTCGCGGTGACGAGCCATTCCTCGTCCCAGAACGCCTGCTGCGAATCGGCCGCGAACGACGCGTAGTCGGGGCCCGGCAGCACGCGCACGGGCATCGCCCACGGCGCATGCGCGGGCCGGTGGCGGCGCGGCGGTTCGTCGACGCGCACGAACGCGCACCACGCGGGCGCCTTCACGCCGAATTCGGGCGCATCGGCCGCGAGGCAGCCGGCGCCGGCCGGCGGCACACCGACCGGAAGCCGATCGCCGTCGCGCAGCGCGCGGCCGCCGAGGCCGCCGAAGCGCGATGCGAGATCGGTGCTGCGCGAGCCGAGCATCGGCAGCACGTCGATGCCGCCGGCGATGCACAGATAGCCGCGCATCCCGCGTTTCGCGGCCGGCAGCACGAGCGTTTGCCCGGCGTCGACCGGCAGGCTCCACCAGGAATACACGGGCTTGCCGTCGAGCGTCGCGCCGAATTCGGTGCCGGTGATCGCGATGCGCGTCGCGCGCGTGAAGCGGAACGCGGCCGGGCCGATCGTGATTTCGACGGCCGCCGCGTCGGGGCGATTGCCGACCAGCCGGTTGCCGACTTCGAGCGCGAGGCCGTCGAGCGCGCCGCCCTGCGCGACGCCGAGATGGCGCATGCCGCGGCGGCCGAGATCCTGCACGGTCGACAACGGGCCGGCGCGGACCACCTCGATCGTGCCCGGTGCGGTGTTCTGGGTCATGTCGCGTCGACTCCGGCAATGGTGAAGCGCACGCGGTCGCCGGGCAGCAGCAGCGCCGGCTGCGGCCGCGCCGGGTCGAACAGCACGTGCGACGTGCGGCCGATCAGCTGCCAGCCGCCGGGCGACGTGGCCGGGTAGATGCCCGTCTGCGCCCCGCCGATGCCGACCGAGCCGGCCGGCACTTCCAGGCGCGGCGCCGCGCGGCGCGGCGTGTGCAGCGACGCATCGAGGCCGCCGAGATAGGCGAAGCCCGGCTGGAAGCCGACGAAGAACACGACGTATTCGCCGGCCGCATGGCGCGCGACGACTTCGTCGGCCGGCAGCCCGGTGTGCGCGGCGACGGCCGCCAGGTCGGGGCCGGCCGCACCGCCGTATTCGACCGGGATGTCGATTTCCCGGCCGTCCGCATGCTCGACGTCGGCGGTTTCCCACGCATCGCGCAGCGCGGGCGTGAGCGACTCGGCCGTCGCGGCGAGCGCGTCGAACACGATCGTCAGGTTGTTCATGCCCGGCACGACGTCGATCACGTCGGGCCACGCGCGCGCGACCTCGGCGACGGCCCAGACGCGGCGCTGGCAATCGAGCGTGGCGGGCGGCGGCACCTCGCAGACGAGGGCGGCGTCGCCGAGCGGATAAATGCGGGGTTGCGTCATCGGACTGGCACGGTTTGGACGGCAATGTTAGCGCACATTGTCAATAAAATATCGACAACTTCCCAATAAGCGTTTTCGCCTAGCCCGTATGTCCGGGCTTCTGGCGTACACTCGGCACACCCTGTCATCCGGCTTGCGCCGCCTTTCCATGAAGCGTCCTGCGACCAAGATCGTGTCATCCGAACACCTCGTTTCCGATTCGAGCGCGGAGCTGTCGGAACTCGAATACGGGCTCATCATGGCCGGCAATGCGTTCAACCGCTGGATGGTGCGCTGCATGTCGGCCGCGGGCGCGAAGGACATGACGGCGGTCGAGGTGTCGCTGCTGCATCACGTCAGCCATCGCGAACGCAAGAAGAAGCTCGCCGACATCTGCTTCGTGCTCAATATCGAGGATACGCACGTCGCGACCTATGCGCTGAAAAAACTGATCGCGCGCGGCTATGTGAAGAGCGAGAAGAGCGGCAAGGAAGTGTTCTTCTTCGCGACCGACGCGGGCCGCGAGCTGTGCATGAAGTATCGGGAGGTGCGCGAGCATTGCCTGATCGAGACGCTGAAGGACAGCGGCCTCACCAACGAGCAGATCGGCGACGCGGCGCAGCTGCTGCGCCACGCATCGGGCCTCTACGACACGGCCGCGCGCGCGGCGGCGTCGCTGTAAACGATTGCGGACGGGACGGTCGACGCGGTGACGCGCGGCATGCCGCAGACTTCGCGTCGCGCGCCCCGTCATCCGGCGGCCGGGTAAAGCGCGCCGTCGGTCACGATCCAGCGCATCGCGAGATCGTGCGCTTCGGCCGGCAGCGCGTCCACGCGGCACGCTTCATACGCGATGCCGACCGTCACCGGCAGCGTGTCGCCCGGCCACACCGCGAGCGTGCGGTCGTAATAGCCGCCGCCATAGCCGAGCCGGTAGCGCTGCAGATCGAATCCCACACACGGAATCAGCAACAGATCGGGCACGACGACGACCCCCGACGCCGGCTCCGGAATCCGGTGATGCCCTTCGCGCATCGGCGTGTGCGCATCCCACGCATGGAACGCGAGCGGCGTGTGCTTCTCGCCGATCACCGGCAGCGCGGCGCGGCGCCCCGGGCCTGCCGCGGACCACGCGAGCACCGCGTCGCGTGCGTCGAATTCGCCCGGCAGCGGCCAGTAGAAGCCGACCGTGCGCGGCGCGAGCCGCTCGAGCAACAGGCGCAGCCGCGCGTCGAGCGCGGCGTTCGCGGCGGGCTGCGACGCGGCGTCGCGACGCGCGCCGGACAGCGTTTTGCGCAGTGCAACCTTCGGGTTCGGCACAGGGTTGCATGCTATGCTTTCGCTCACTTCGTGCTCCATTCAAAACGATGTCGAACAGCCTTTTCCGAGTATATCGCGCGGTCGCGCTCGCGCTTTCTGCCGCCGCGCTCGTCGCGGGCACGGCCGCGTGCGCCGCACCGAACGACGACACGCTCGCCGGGGACGACCAGATCTTCGTGCAGCTGCGCGAAGCCGCGCGCCGCAACGACGCCGCGAAGGCCGCGCAGCTCGCGGCGATGATTCCGAACTATCCGGTCCCGTCCTACGTCGAGTATTTTCAGATCAAGCCGCAACTGTTCGATTCGACGGGCCGCGCACGTGTCGACGCACCCGACGCCCCCGTGCAGTCGTTCCTGCAGCGCTACGACGGCCAGGCGATCGCCGACCGCCTGCGCAACGACTACCTGCTCGTGCTCGGCGCGCGCCACGACTGGCGCAGCTTCGACGAGCAGTACAAGCGCTTCGTGCTCGACGACGACACGCAGGTCAAGTGCTACGCGCTCGAATCGCGCGCGGCGCGCGGCGAGAACGTCGCCGAGGCGGCGCGCGCGCTGCTCGTCGAGCCGAAATACTACGGCGACGCCTGTGTCGACCTGATTACGGCGCTCACCGTCAACCAGCAGTTCACGAGCGACGACGTGTGGCAGCAGGCACGCCTCGCTTACGAGCAAAACTACACGACGCTCGGCGGGAAGATCGTCGACGCGCTCGGCGCGCGGCCGGTCGGCTTCGATCAGGCGACCAGCGCGCCGCCGCTGTACCTCGCGCGCGGCGTCGGCCCCGACGCGGCATCGCACCAGCTCGCGCTGATCGCGCTCGGCCGCATGGCGCGCAACGACCCGGACGCCGCGGCGGGAATGCTGACGTCCATCGCCGGCTCGCTGACGAAGCAGGAGCAGGCGATCGCATGGGGCGCGATCGGCTACCAGGGGGCGATCAAGCGCTCGGCGCTCGCATCGGTCTGGTATGCGAAATCCGCGAACGCGCCGCTGTCGAACCCGGGTTACGAATGGCGCACGCGCGCCGCGTTGCTCGTCGGCAACTGGCCGATGGTGCGCTGGTCGATCGAACAGATGCCGCCGTCGCTGCGCAGCGATCCGGCGTGGATCTACTGGCATGCGCGCGCGCTCAAGCAGAGCGGCGACACGCTGCAGGCGAACCAGGAATTCGAGCAGGTCGCGGGCCAGTTCAACTTCTACGGGCAGCTCGCCGGCGAGGAGCTCGGCCAGCGCACGTCGGTCCCGCCGCGCACGAAGGTGAGCGACGCCGACGTCGACGCGATGAGCAAGATCCCCGGATTCGCGCTCGCGCAACGCTTCTATGGGCTGAACCTGCGCCTCGAAGGCAACCGCGAATGGAACTGGCCGCTGCGCGGGATGACCGATCGCCAACTGCTCGCGGCCGCCGAATACGGCAAGCGCATCGACCTGCTCGACCGCACGGTCAACACGGCCGACCGCACGAAGGCCGAGCACGACTTCACGCTGCGCTACCCGTCGCCGTATCGCGACATCGTCGAGCGCTACGCGCAGTCGACCGGCCTCGACATCGAATGGGCGTACGGGCTGATTCGCCAGGAGTCGCGCTTCATCACGAACGCGCGTTCGTCGGTCGGCGCGGGCGGGCTGATGCAGCTGATGCCGGCCACCGCGCAGCTCGTCGCGAAGAAACTCGGGATGGGCACGATCACGCGTGCGCAGATGCACGACATCAATACGAACATCCAGCTCGGCACCTGGTACCTGTCGGACATCTACAACAACTTCGACAGCTCGCCGGTGCTGGCGACGGCCGGCTACAACGCGGGCCCGGGCCGGCCGCGCCAGTGGCGCCAGGTGTTGACGCAGCCGGTCGAAGGCGCGATCTTCGCGGAGACGATTCCGTTCAACGAGACGCGCGACTACGTGAAGAACGTGCTGTCGAATACCGTCTACTACGCGGCGCTCTTCGAGGGCAAACCGCAGTCGTTGAAGAAACGCCTGGGCATGATCTCGCCCTGATCCGCAATCTTCATACTGCCGCGCGAGACGCGGCAGTATGCAAGGGGCTGTTCACGCTGATACCGGGCTTGTTCCCCTGACTGGAAAAGTCATTTGTGGGGCTGGCCGCCAGTGCAAGCCCGTTATTGGCGTGAACAGCTCCTTGGAGGTCTCGAACATGGATCGCCAGACCGTCGCGCTGCTGGGCGGCACCGGCTTCATCGGCAGCCGGCTCGTCAATGCGCTGATCGACGCCGGCAAGCAGGTGCGGATCGCCACGCGGCGGCGCGAGCATGCACGCCACCTGCAGATGCTGCCGGTCGAGATCGTCGAGCTCGACGCGTTCGATCCGCGCACGCTGGCGCGGTTCGTCGCCGGCGCGCATGCGGCCGTCAACCTCGTCGGCGTGCTGCACGGCGGCCGCGGCACGCCGTACGGGCCCGGGTTCGAGCGCGCGCACGTCGCGCTGCCGGCCGCGCTGGCCGCCGCGTGCGTCGAAGTCGGCGTGCGGCGCGTGCTGCACATGAGCGCGCTCGGCGCCGATTCGCACGGCCCGAGCATGTACCAGCGCTCGAAGGGCGACGGCGAGGCCGCGCTGCATGCGGTCGCGGCGACCGATTCGCTCGCGCTGACGATCTTCCGCCCGTCGGTCGTGTTCGGCCCCGGCGACGCGTTCCTGAACACGTTCGCGAACCTGCAGCGCACGCTGCCGGTGCTGCCGCTCGCGATGCCCGATGCGCGCTTCCAGCCGGTGTTCGTCGGCGACGTCGTGCGCGCGTTCGTCAACACGCTCGATCTCGCGGCCGCGCACGGCAAGACCTACGAACTCGGCGGCCCCACCGTCTACACGCTCGAGCAACTGGTGCGTTATTGCGGCACGCTGGTCGGTCGGCAGGCACGCATCGTGCGCCTGCCCGACGCGCTCGCGCGGCTGCAGGCGAGCGTGTTCGAATGCCTGCCCGGCGAGCCGGTGATCACGCGCGACAATCTTGCGTCGATGTCGGTGCCGAACGTGCTGTCCGGGCCGCTCGCGCCCGAACTCGGCATCTCGCCCGCGAGTCTCGAGAGCATCGCGCCCGCGTATCTCGGCCATGCCGCGCGGCGCTCCCGCTTCGACTGGTTCCGCTCGCGCCGCTAGGCGTCGCGGGCCGTCGCTTCCGTCATTCACTTTCGCGCTTTTCGGAACCCCGCCATGAAACTCGTCATTGGAGACAAGAATTACTCGTCGTGGTCGATGCGGCCGTGGCTGCTGCTCGCGCATTTCGGCATCCCGTTCGACGAGATCGCAATCGAGCTGCGCCGCGACGACACGGTCGCGCGCATCCGCGAGTATTCGCCGACCGGCAAGGTGCCGTGCCTGATCGACGACCATGGCGTCGCGATCTGGGATTCGCTCGCGATCGCCGAGACGCTCGCCGAGCGCTATCCGCAGTTCCCGATGTGGCCGGCCGATCCGCTCGATCGCGTGCATGCGCGCTGTATCTCGGCCGAGATGCACTCGGGCTTCGCCGCGCTGCGCACGCAGATGGGGATGAACGTGCGCGCGTCGATGCCGGGACGCGGCGCGACGCCCGATGCGCTCGCCGACGTCGCGCGCATCGACGCGCTGTGGAGCGCGTGTATCGAGGCATCGGGCGGCCCGTTCCTGTTCGGTGAATTCGGCATCGCCGATGCGATGTATGCGCCCGTCGTGATGCGTTTCAACACGTATGCGCCGGCGTTGTCGCCGGAGGCGGCCGGGTATGCCGCGCGCGTGACGGCGCTGCCGGCGGTGCAGCGCTGGATCGATGCCGCGCGCCGTGAAACCAACGTGATCGCCGAATACGAACCGACGCCATGAACATCTACGCAGTAGGCGGAGCGATCCGCGACGAATTGCTCGGCGTGCCGGTGCAGGACCGCGACTACGTGGTGGTGGGCGCGACGCCCGAGCAGATGGCCGCGCAGGGCTTCCGGCCGGTCGGCAAGGATTTCCCCGTGTTCCTGCATCCGGACACGCAGGAGGAATACGCGCTCGCGCGCACCGAACGCAAGACGGCGGCCGGCTATCACGGCTTCCAGTTCTACTACGCGCCGGACGTGACGCTCGACGAGGATCTCGCGCGGCGCGACCTGACGATCAACGCGATGGCGCGTGAAGTGAGCCCGGAGGGCGCGCTGATCGGCCCGGTGATCGATCCGTTCGACGGACAGGCCGACCTGCGTGCACGTGTGTTCCGGCACGTGGGCGACGCGTTCGTCGAGGATCCGGTGCGGATCCTGCGGATCGCGCGTTTTGCCGCGCGCTTCGCGGATTTCACGGTCGCGGACGACACGCTCGCGCTGATGCGGCGGATGGTCGACGCGGGCGAAGCGGACGCGCTGGTGCCCGAGCGCGTGTGGCAGGAGATCGCGCGCGGGCTGATGGAGGCGAAGCCGTCGCGGATGTTCGCGGTGCTGCGCGAGTGCGGCGCGCTCGCGCGCATCCTGCCCGAGGTCGACGCGCTGTGGGGCGTGCCGCAGCGGGCGGACTACCACCCGGAAGTCGACACGGGCGTGCACGTGATGATGGTCGTCGACTACGCGGCGAAGCAGGGCTACTCGCTGGCGGTGCGCTTCGCGGCGCTCACGCACGATCTCGGCAAGGCGACGACGCCCGCCGACGTGCTGCCGCGCCATCTCGGCCACGAAGGCCGCAGCGTCGATCTCATCAAGCCGCTGTGCGAGCGGCTGCGCGTGCCGAACGAGTGCCGCGATCTCGCGCTGGTGGTCGCGCGCGAGCACGGCAACCTGCATCGCGTGATGGAAATGGGTGCGGCCGCGCTGGTGCGGCTCTTCGAGCGCAGCGACGCGCTGCGCAAGCCCGCGCGCTTCGCCGAGATGCTGCAGGCGTGCGAATCGGATGCGCGCGGCCGGCTCGGGCTCGACACGCAGCCGTATCCGCAGGCCGAGCGGCTGCGCGTGGCGCTGGTGGCGGCGCGCAGCGTCGACGCGGGCGCGATCGCGCGCGGCGTCGCCAACGATGCGATGCAGATCAAGGACGCCGTGCATCGCGCGCGCATCGAGGCCGTCAAGCAGGCGCTGGCGATCGGGGAATAGTGCTGCGGAAGCGCCGGGTGGCGTGGTGCGTCGCCCGGCGGCCAGCCGTCATTTCTTCGTGCGGGCGGCGGCGCGGCGGGCCGGGGTGGCGGCAGCCGGACGTTTCGCGGCGGTCGCGCGAGGCTTCCCGGCTGCCGGCCTGGCCATCGCGCGGGCAGGCGTGTCGGCAGGTGTGTCGGCGGGCGCGGCCGCGAGCGAATCCGCGTCGCGCTCGCGCTTCGGTGCGGGTTTGCGGCGGCTCACGCGCGGTTCGCCCGGCGCCGCGCCGGCATCGCGTGCGAGCAGTCTGATCTTCATCGCCTCGGATCCCAGCTCGGCACCGTTGTCGTCGAAGAGCGGCAGCGTGCCGACCGCGATCATTTCGGCGGGCCCGTCGCCCACGTTCGCGACGCGGTGGCGCTTCCGCGCGTCGAAGTGCAGCGAGTCGCCGGCAGACAGCGGGTAATCCTTCTTGCCGATCGTGTAGCAGAGCCGGCCGGTCAGCACGTAGACGAACTCGTCGCCGCCGTGCGCGACCCATTCCGAACGGTAGCCCTCCATCATCCGGACCTTGAGCGCGTTGATCTGACTGCCGTCGAAGGTGGTGGACAGCCGCTCGTACCACTGCGACGCGGCATCGACCGCGTACGGTTCGCGGCGCCCCGCGTGCGAGTCGGGCTGCGCCTGGCGCGGCTGGTCGATCAGCGTGCCGAGCGGCACGTTCAGCGCCTTCGCGACGTTGACGAGCGACGAGAGCGAAATGCCGGTGAGGTGGCGCTCGACCTGCGACAGGAACCCGACCGACAGGTTCGCTTCGGTCGCGACTTCCAGCAGCGTTTTCTTCGCTTCCCGGCGCAGGCGGCGAATGCGCTGGCCGATACGCATGATGTCTGAATCCATGAATCTCTTTCGTGGCAACGAGTCGCAAGGCGAGCGGAGGGCGGTGCCGTCGCCGGGATGCGGCATTCCGCGAATCGCACGAAGCACGGCCGTCGGGACGACGATGCCGGCGCATTGTACCGCGCACGCCGGCGCCCGGCCGCCTCGCGCCAGGCTGGGCCGCGGGGGGCCGCTTGGGGCCGCGCCGCCGTCGCGCGCGGCGCCGGTAATTTTAGCCCTACGAAAATTTTGGCTTGACCTCGTTTTCAGCGTGCTCTAGATTCTGTCGCTCGCATCAAACAAAGTTAAGTGAGACAAAAATTTCCCCGAAAATCCGTCGATGGAACGGCGCCGCGGCGCGGCTGCCCGCCGGGCCGCGCGTCGTCCCCGCACGGGCGGCGCGGCGCGCCAGGCACGCGCCGGCGCGTGACGCCGCCGGCGGACGACAACAATCAATAGCGGGTATCCGATGATCGATCGACTGAAATACAGCTTCTCCGGCCTTCCCTCGTACGACGCGTCCGTCGCCGACACGCAGGCCGGTCTGTCGCGACTGCTCGACGCCGCCCGGCTCGACGCGGTCGTGGTCACGTCGCAGGACGAGTACATCACCGAATACCTGCCGCGCAGCAACAACCCGCGCTACGCGCTGTCGGGCTTCGACGGCTCGGCCGGCTGCGGGATCTTCCTGAGCGCGGCGACCGCGCAGGCGCTCGGCATGCCGCCGTTCGTGCTGTTCGTCGACGGCCGCTATCACCTGCAGGCCGAACAGCAGTGCGACCCGGCGCGCGTGCGCATCGAAAAGCTCGGGATGAACGTGACGATCTGGCAGGCGCTGGCCGACTGGCTGCTCGCGCACGCGAGCCGGCTCGCGCGGGTCGGCTACGACGCGCTGCGGATCAGCGTCGCGCAGCGCGACCGGCTGGTCGAGCGCACGCAGGCGGCGTCGCTCGACTGGACGAGCCTCGTCGAGCGCGAGATCGACCGCGCGATCGCGCTGCCGGGCTGGGTGGTCGATCGGCCGATCTTCGAGCTGCCGGACGCGATGACCGGCGCGAGCGTCGCGCAGAACCTCGACGCGCTGAACCGGCGGCTCGCCGCGCACACCGGCGCGGCGCCCGGCAAGACCGCGTTCTTCACGTGCGCGTCCGACGATCTCGCGTACCTGCTGAACAGCCGCGGCTATCACATCCCGAATGCGTCGTCGCACCTGGGCTTCCTGTTCGCGGTCGGCGAGCAGGTCGCGCTGTTCCTGCCGGAAGGCTGCGACCGCTGCCCGGTCGAACTGGCGTCGTATCCGGCGCTGCACGTGATCCGGCGCGACTTCGCCGAACTCGAGCGCTTCCTCGCGCAATTCGCGGTCGACCACGTGTGCTACGGCTTCGAATCGGTCAACTGCGCGCTCGTCGAGTCGGTGCGCCGCGTGTGGCCGCACGCGCGCCACGCCGATTTCAACCCGGTGGAGGCGCTGCGGGCCGGCAAGACGCCGGCCGTGCTCGACCGGTTCCGCGACGCGTTCGCGCGCAGTTCGGCTGCGATCGCCGAAACGATGCGCTGGGCGAAGGTCGGCGAGCCGGGGAGGCGCCATACCGAGTACGACCTGGCCCGCACGATCAACGACGCGTACGGCGCCCGCTCGGCGGTCGCGCTGACGTTCCCGTCGATCGCGGCGAACGGCGCGAACAGCGCGTTCGCGCACTACACGGCGGCGAGCGCCGACGTCGAGCTGACCGAAGGCGAACTCGTGCTGCTCGACAGCGGCGCGTACTACGACGCCGGTTTCGCGACGGACTGCACGCGTGTCGTGCTGCGTCGCACGCGGCCGGAGACGGTCGCGCAGCCGTGGCAGCGCGAGATCTACACGGTCGCGCTGAAGGCATGCATCAAGGGGCTCGTCACGCGCTTCCCGAAGACCGCGACGGGCGGCGACGTCGATGCGACGGTGCGCCAGGTGTGTCGCGACCACGGCTACGATTTCGGCCACGGCACCGGGCACGGCGTCGGGATCCACGTGCACGAGGGCGGCGTGCGGTTCGCGCCGGGCGCGAAGTACGGGCTGGTGCCGAACGCGGTGATTTCGGTCGAACCGGGCATCTACGTGCCGGGCAAGGGCGGCGTGCGGATCGAGAACATCGTGATCGTGCGCGCGGACGACGACGCGTCGGACACCGTGGCGTTCGAGAACATCGTCACGGTCGGCTACGACTGGGACCTGATCGACGTCGAATTGCTGAACGACGACGAGCGCGCGTACCTGCGCGACTACGAACGGCTTTGCGTGGAGCGCGGCACGCAGGTGACCGCGTGTCCGCTGCTTTAAGACGGGGAAGGGGCGCGCGGCCGCGGCAGGGCCGCGCGATGCGCCGGCGTGATCGGTACGTCAGTGGAATCGGGGCAGTCGGTACAGTCGGGGCATCAACGCATCAGCGCCGACACACGCCCGTCCGGGCCATAGACGCCGGCCGGCGCGGGCGCCGAGCGCAGCACCGCGAGCGCGCGCTCGTTGTAGTCCATCCGGATCCGGATCAGCATCCCGTTGGTCGCATTGGCCTGGCGCGCGCGTTCGGCGGCCTGCAGCAGCAACTGCCAGCGGCCGGCGAGGCGCGCATCGCGCTCGGCGGCCTGGTCCATCCCTTTCTTGCCGGCCGGAAAGCCGAGCGCGGACAACTGCGTGTCGCGCGTGCGCTCGAGCTGCGCGAGCCGGTCGATCAACGCGCTTTTCTTCTCGAC
The DNA here is from genome assembly GCF_001521985.1 of Burkholderia sp. RF4-BP95. Classification (NCBI taxonomy): domain Bacteria; kingdom Pseudomonadati; phylum Pseudomonadota; class Betaproteobacteria; order Burkholderiales; family Burkholderiaceae; genus Burkholderia; species Burkholderia sp. RF4-BP95. Next base: position 156,054 of record NZ_LOSX01000070.1, read on the forward strand.
GATGCCGGGCAGCATGTCGAGCGGCTCCGGCGTCGTCAGTGCCTTTTCCTCGTAGGCGAGCAGGGACGCGAACGCTTCGACCGTCGCGTGTTCGTCGTTGACCGTGGCCAGCAGCTCTTCTCTCATCGCGTCATGCTCGTCGCGCCGGCACGCGTGTCCGCATGCCGGCAAACCAGGGGACCGGTCCGGGCGTGACGGGCCCCGGGCCGGCTCAGTTGCCCTGCGAGCGCTGCTGTTGCAGCAGGTCGCGGGCGGTATTCAGTACGCCGTCGGCGATCTTGTTCACGTCGATCGTCAACGTGCCGTTGTTCAGCGCGTCCTTGATCGACTGGACGAGGGCCGTGTCGATGTCGGCGCTGCCGGAGGCCGACAGCGAACGCAGCTGGCCGGACAGACCCGACAGGTTCACGGTCGTGTCGCCGCCGGTCGATCCTGCGTCGGCCGCCTGCGCGGACGACGACGAAGCCGCGCCGGATTGCGCGCGGGTCGCGCCGTTGCCGGTCGACGCGAGTGGGCTCGGGTTCGGAGTGGAATCGATCTTCACGATGGGTTTCCTGTACGGTATGACCCAGATAACGGCCGGGTCGGCCCGAACTTTAGCATCGTGAGCCCGACATTCTCCGAATAAACAATTCTTTGCAATCTTGCGACGCGATCCGTCCCTATAGCGGAATTTCCACGGTCCCGGCGTCCTTGACGATCGCCGTGACGATCTGGCCCGCCGCCATCCTGACCCGCACCGACTGGCCCGGCGCCGCATTCGCGAGCGCGCTGCCCTCGGCCGAGATCGTGAAGCCGGGCCCGGCCGCGACGACCCGCACCGTCTGGCCGGCCGACACCGACGCGGCGCTCTTCAGCATGTCCTGGCGCAGCGGCAGTCCGGCCGAGATCCGGGCCAGCGCGGTCGCGCCGACCGCCTGCGCGGGATCGGTGATCACCGCCAGCGGCAGCACCGTCAGGTCGCCGTCGCGCGCGACGAGGTCGGCCGCGGTGAGCGGCTCGCCCGGCGCGATCTGCCGCGCGGCGACGTAATAGGTGGCCTGCACGGCGACCTTCGCCTGCAGATAGACGGTCCACGGCCGCTCGCCGGCGCAGCGCACGCCGACCGTCGTGCGGCCCCACAGGCGCGCGCCGGTCGGCAGGAACGGCTCGAGCGTCGTGCACGCGGCGAGCCCGCGCGGGAACGCGGTCGCGACGGTCGCGGTGGTCTTGCCCGGCAGGCCCGCGATCTGCTGCTGCAGGAACGCGAGGGCCGTGCGCCGGATCGTGTCGGGGTCCTGCTGGCCGGCCGGCGTGGCCGGCTGGGACGCGGCGGCGGCTTGGGCGGGGTTGGCGGCAGCGGCCGGCGCGCGCGGCGCCGGCGCGGCAGAAGCGGCCCGGGCCGCGGCCATGCGCGCGGCGATGGCCGGTCGCGCGGAATTCGCGGGATTCGCGGAGTTCGCGGGATTCGATGCGGGCTCGGCCATACCGGCGACGACGGTCGCGACGGCACCCGGATCGGCAGCGCGCCGTGCGCTATCGCCCGCGTTCGTGCGCGAGGCGGCGTAGACGGGGCGCGGCGCGGGTGCCGGCACGGCGGCCGGCGGCGGGACGCTCGTCACGACCATCGAGCCGGCCGGCAGCGCCGCAGAGCCGGCCGAGGCCGCGCCGGTCACGCCGGCGCCACCACCCGCGCCAACGGCACCGCCCGCCATCGCCACGCCCGTACCCGAAGCCGTGCCCGCATTCCCGCCGAACTGCCCGCCGCTCGCCGCGTTCGCATGCGCGAGCGCGGTTTCGGCCGTCTCGCCGCGTCCGGGAATCACGATCATCCCGTCGTCCGCGTGCGCAAGCGGCACCGCGAGCCACAGCGCCGCGGCGAGCGCGAACGCCCGCGCCATGCGCGTGCCGCGTCCGTCGTTTCCGCGAAGTGCGCCTGTCATCGCCGTGTCCTCGAAGCCGTTGATCCGATTCGCATTCTAGGGAGCCCGGCCGTCGCGCAAACGATGAATAGAGGGGGCCTTTGCCGCGTTATTCGTCCGATTGCCGGTTGCGCCCGACGCCTACCATCGCTGTCATGGAAAAAAGCCCCTTGGGTCGCCATCCGGCGCAAGGGGGCGTGCAGCGCTTCATACGGAGAGACGCACACATGCTGGACAAACTCGATGCCGAATTCGCGTTCGGCCGACAGGCGCTCGACGTGCGCGCCTATCGGCAGGAACTGCTGTCGTCGAACATCGCGAACGCCGACACGCCCGGCTACCAGGCCCGCGACGTCGACTTCGCGTCGACCCTCGCGCGCTCGCTGAAGCAGACCGGCGGCGGCCTCGCGCCGAGCAACGCCGCGCAGCTGCCGATGGCGCAGCCGGCCGGCGTGACGAGCGGGATGACGATGGTGTCGACGGCGCCCGGCCACATGGCCGGCACCGCGAAGCTGATTCCGACGGGCGGCCCGGCCGACGACTACGGTCGCGCGCAGTACCGGATGCCGCTGCAGCCGTCGCTCGACGGCAACACGGTCGATCTCGACGTCGAGCGCGTGCAGTTCGCGAACAACGCGCTGCACTACGAAACCGGGATGACCGTGATGACCCAGCAGATCAAGGCGATGATCGCCGCGATCTCGACGAACTCGTAAGCGCGCGCCGCTTCCGTCCCGAACAAGGAGCCCCCATGCCCTCGTTGATGAACATCTTCGGCGTCGCCGGTTCGGCGCTGTCCGCGCAATCGCAGCGCCTGAACGTCACCGCGTCGAACCTCGCGAACGCCGACAGCGCGACCGGCCCCGACGGCAAGCCGTACAAGGCCAAGCAGGTCGTGTTCGCGACCGACCCGATCGGCGGCGCGCGCACCGCGTCCGGCCAGGGCGTCGGCGGCGTGCGCGTGACCAGGGTGGTCGACGATCCGTCGCCGATGAAGTCGACCTACGATCCGGCGAACCCGGCCGCCGACGCGAACGGCTACGTGCAGATGCCGAACGTCGATCCGGTGCAGGAGATGGTGAACATGATCTCGGCGTCGCGCTCGTACCAGGCCAACGTCGAGACGCTGAACACCGCGAAGACGCTGATGCTCAAGACGCTGACGATCGGCACGTAAGCCGCGCGCCGAGCGTCCTTCCCCACCGAGACCCAGACCCGACAGTTCCGACACAAGGCCACCCAGGATGACTTCCACCAGCACGACGATCGGCAGCAACGGCACCAACGTGTCGACCCTGCCGACCGACACGATGAACACCAACAACGTGTCGACGAACGGCACGTCGGCGAGCGACCTGCAGGCGACGTTCCTGAAGCTGCTCGTCACGCAGCTGCAGAACCAGGATCCGACGAGCCCGGTCGACAGCTCGCAGATGACGTCGCAGCTCGCGCAGATCAACACGGTGAGCGGCATCGCGCAGCTGAACACGTCGCTCACGTCGCTGTCGACGCAGCTCGCGGCCGGCCAGCAGACGCAGGCCGCGCTGCTGATCGGCACGAACGTACTCGCGCCGGGCAACGGCGTCGCGGTGAAGAGCGGCGCGGCGTCGCCGTTCGGCGTGTCGCTCGCGAACGACGTGTCGAACCTGACGATCACCGTGAAGAACAGCTCGGGCGTCGTCGTCAACACGATCAACGCAGGCAAGCAGTCGGCCGGCACGGTGCCGTTCAACTGGACGCCGACCGATGCGGCCGGTAACGCGCTGCCGGACGGCAAGTACACCGTGAGCGCGCAGTACACGGGCTCGGACGGCAAGACCTATGCGCCGACCGTGCTCGCGGCCGCGCAGGTGCAGAGCGTCATCAAGCAGGCCGACGGCACGGCGGGGCTCGTGCTGTCGAACGGCACGACGGTGGGCTTGACCCAGGTCGCGTCGATCTTCCCGAACACCGCGTCGTCGTCGTCCGGCGGCACGACCACCACCAACTGATCCAGATTTCTCGAAAACGGAGACCGAAATGGGTTATCAACAGGGTCTGAGCGGCCTCGCCGGCGCATCGAACGCGCTCGACGTGATCGGCAACAACATCGCGAACGCGAACACGGTCGGCTTCAAGTCGAGCACCGCGCAGTTCTCCGACATGTACGCGAACTCGGTCGCGACGTCGGTCAACACGCAAATCGGGATCGGTACGACGCTCGCCTCGGTGCAGCAGCAGTTCGGCCAGGGCACGATCAACACGACGAACTCGTCGCTCGACGTCGCGATCAACGGCAACGGCTTCTTCCAGATGTCGAACAACGGCGTGACGACGTACTCGCGCGACGGCACGTTCCAGCGCGACAAGAACGGCTTCATCGTCGATTCGCAAGGCCGTAACCTGATGGGTTACGCGGCCAACACGGGCGGCGTGGTCAACACCGCGCAGACCGTGCCGCTGCAGGCGCCGACCAGCAACATCGCGCCGACCGCGACGACCAAGATCGCCGGCCAGTTCAACCTGAACTCGCAGGACACGGTGCCGACCAAGACGCCGTTCAGCGCGACCGACACCACGACGTACAACTACTCGACGTCGATCCAGGTGTACGACTCGCTCGGCGGCTCGCAGGCGGTCAACATGTATTTCGTGAAGTCGGCGGCCGGCACGTGGGAAGCCCACGCGGGCGTGCAGGGCGGCGCCACGACGGACCTCGGCACGGTCACGTTCAACTCGTCCGGCGCGATCCAGAGCACGACGACGGGCACGCCGGCCGCGCCGACCGCATCGCTCGGCCAGTTCCAGTTCACCGTCCCGAACACCGACGGCTCGGCGACGCCGCAGCAGCTCACGCTCGACCTGACCGGCACCACGCAGTACGGCGGCAAGGACGGCGTGAACAACCTCGCGCAGGACGGCTATGCGAGCGGCACGCTGACGACTTTCTCGATCGGCGCCGACGGCAAGCTGACCGGCAACTACTCGAACGGCCAGACGTCGGTGCTCGGCCAGATCGTGCTCGCGAACTTCAACAACCCGAACGGGCTCGTCAACCTCGGCGGCAACCAGTACGCCGAATCGTCCGCGTCGGGCGTGCCGCAGATTTCGTCGCCGGGCAGCACGAACCACGGTTCGCTGCAGGGCAGCGCGCTCGAGAACTCGAACGTCGACCTCACGTCGCAGCTCGTCAACCTGATCACCGCGCAGCGCAACTACCAGGCGAACGCGCAGACGATCAAGACGCAGCAGACCGTCGATCAGACGCTCATCAACCTGTAATGCGCGGATAACCGGCAGCCATGGACCGACTGATCTACACGGCGATGACGGGCGCGTCGCAGTCGCTCGACCAGCAGGCGATCGTCGCGAACAACCTCGCGAACGCGTCGACGACGGGCTTTCGCGCGCAGCTCGCGACCTATCGCGCGGTGCCGATGAATTTCGGCGACGGCAGCAACATCGACCCGACGACGACGCGCACCTACGTGCTCGCATCGACGCCCGGCGCGGATTACGCACCGGGCCCGATCACGCGCACCGGCAACCCGCTCGACGTCGCCGTGCAGGGCGCCGGCTGGCTGTCGGTGCAGGCCGCCGACGGCAGCGAGGCCTACACGCGTGCGGGCAACCTGCACGTCGATGAAAACGGCCAGCTCGTCAACGCGAGCAACCTGCCGGTGATCGGCAACGGCGGCCCGATCTCGGTGCCGCCGAACGCGGAAGTGACGATCGGCAAGGACGGCACGGTGTCGGCGCTGATGCCGGGCGATCCGCCGACGGCGGTCGCGATCGTCGACCAGATGAAGCTCGTGAACCCGGACCCCGCCACGCTCACGCGCGGCAACGACGGGCTGTTCCGCACCGCCGACGGCAATCCGGCCGACACCGATCCGAACGTGGTCGTCACGCCGAATTCGCTCGAAGGCAGCAACGTGAACCCGGTGACCGCGATGGTCGCGATGATCGACAACGCACGGGCGTTCCAGCTGCAGTCCAAGCTGATCCAGACGGCCGACCAGAACGAGCAGTCGGCGAACCAGCTGCTCAACTTCAGCTGAGCGGCACGGCCCTCGCTACCAGGAGAAGATTCAACATGAACCGATCGCTCTACATCGCCGCCACCGGCATGAATGCGCAGCAGGCGCAGATGGACGTGATCTCGAACAACCTCGCGAACACCAGCACCAACGGCTTCAAGGCGTCGCGCGCGGTGTTCGAGGATCTGCTGTACCAGACCATCCGCCAGCCGGGCGCGAACTCGACGCAGCAGACCGAACTGCCGTCGGGCCTGCAGCTCGGCACCGGCGTGCAGCAGGTCGCGACCGAGCGCCTGTACACGCAGGGCGGCCTCACGCAGACCGGCAACTCGAAGGACGTCGCGATCAACGGCGCGGGCTTCTTCCAGGTGCTGATGCCGGACGGCACGAACGCATACACGCGCGACGGCTCGTTCCAGACCAACGCGCAGGGCCAGCTCGTCACGTCGAGCGGCTACCAGATCCTGCCGGCGATCACCGTGCCGCAGAACGCGCAGTCGCTGACGATCGGCAAGGACGGCGTCGTGTCGGTCACGCAGCCGGGCTCGAGCAACGCGGTGCAGATCGGCTCGCTGCAGATCGCGACCTTCATCAACCCGGCCGGCCTCGAGGCGAAGGGCGAGAACCTGTTCGCCGAGACCACGTCGTCGGGCGCGCCGAACGTGTCGCAGCCGGGCCTGAACGGCGCGGGCGTGCTCAACCAGGGCTATGTCGAGGCGTCGAACGTGAACGTCGTGCAGGAGCTCGTCAACATGATTCAGACGCAGCGCGCGTACGAGATCAACAGCAAGGCCGTGACGACGTCCGACCAGATGCTGCAGACCGTCACGCAGATGAAGAGCTAACCGGAAAGTCCCGTCGTCGCCATGAAGCAGGTTCGCCTCCTCCCGTCAGCCTCCGTCCGCGCCGCGTGCGCGGTCGCGGTGGCCGCGCTCGCCGGTTGCGCGCAGATTCCGCGCGACCCGATCATCCAGCAGCCGATGACGGCGCAGCCGCCGGCGCCGATGGCGATGCAGGCGCCCGGCTCGATCTACAACCCGGGCTACGCGGGCCGGCCGCTGTTCGAGGATCAGCGGCCGCGCAACGTCGGCGACATCCTGACGATCGTGATCGCGGAGAACATCAACGCGACCAAGTCGTCGGGCGCGAACACCAACCGCGCGGGCGACACCAGTTTCAACGTGCCGACGGCCGGCTTCCTCGGCGGGCTGTTCGCGAAGGCGAACCTGTCGGCGGCCGGCAACAACAAGTTCGCGGCGACCGGCGGCGCCAGCGCGGCGAACACGTTCAACGGCACGATCACGGTGACCGTCACCAACGTGCTGCCGAACGGCAATCTCGTCGTCAGCGGCGAGAAGCAGATGCTGATCAACCAGGGCAACGAGTTCGTGCGCTTCTCCGGGGTCGTCAACCCGAACACGATCTCGGGCGCGAACTCGGTCTACTCGACGCAGGTGGCCGACGCGCGGATCGAATACTCGGCGAAGGGCTACATCAACGAAGCCGAGACGATGGGCTGGCTGCAGCGCTTCTTCCTCAACATCGCACCGTGGTGACGACGATGCAGCAGCCTCTTTTCCACCGCCTGTCGTCCCGTGTGTCGCGCGTGCCCGCCGTCGCGCGGCTCGCCGCCGCGTTCGTGCTGGCCGCATGCGCGCTCGGCGCGGCGCCCGCGCACGCGGAGCGCCTGAAGGACCTCGCGCAGATCCAGGGCGTGCGCGACAACCCGCTGATCGGCTATGGCCTCGTCGTCGGTCTCGACGGCACGGGCGACCAGACGATGCAGACGCCGTTCACGACGCAGACGCTCGCGAACATGCTCGCGAACCTCGGCATCTCGATCAACAACGGCTCGGCGAACGGCGGCACGTCGTCGCTGAACAACATGCAGCTGAAGAACGTCGCGGCCGTGATGGTCACCGCGACGCTGCCGCCGTTCGCGCGGCCGGGCGAGGCGCTCGACGTGACGGTCTCGTCGCTCGGCAACGCGAAGAGCCTGCGCGGCGGCACGCTGCTGCTCACGCCGCTGAAGGGCGCGGACGGCCAGGTGTACGCGCTCGCGCAGGGCAACATGGCGGTCGGCGGCGCGGGGGCGAGCGCGAACGGCAGCCGCGTGCAGGTGAACCAGCTCGCGGCCGGCCGGATCGTCGGCGGCGCGATCGTCGAGCGCTCGGTGCCGAACGCGATCGCGCAGATGAACGGCGTGCTGCAGCTGCAGCTGAACGACATGGACTACGGCACCGCGCAGCGGATCGTGTCCGCGGTCAATTCGAGCTTCGGCCCGGGCACCGCGATGGCGCTCGACGGCCGCACGATCCAGCTCGCCGCGCCGGCGGATTCCGCGCAGCAGGTCGCGTTCATGGCGCGCCTGCAGAACCTCGACGTGAGCCCGGACAAGGCCGCCGCGAAGGTGATCCTGAACGCGCGCACCGGCTCGATCGTGATGAACCAGATGGTCACGCTGCAAAGCTGCGCGGTCGCGCACGGCAACCTGTCGGTGGTCGTCAACACGCAGCCCGTGGTGTCGCAGCCGGGGCCGTTCTCGAACGGGCAGACGGTGGTCGCGCAGCAATCGCAGATCCAGCTGAAGCAGGACAACGGCGCGCTGAAGATGGTGACGGCCGGCGCGAATCTCGCCGACGTCGTGAAGGCGCTGAACACGCTCGGCGCGACGCCGGCGGACCTGATGTCGATCCTGCAGGCGATGAAGGCGGCCGGCGCGCTGCGCGCCGATCTGGAGATCATCTAAATGGCAGCTACTCTCCCGAACGCGAACGACCTGACGCAGCGCTTCGCCCTCGACGTGCAGGGCTTCGACGCGCTGCGCGCGCAGGCGAAGCAGTCGCCGCAGGCCGGCGCGAAGGCGGTCGCGGGCCAGTTCGACGCGATGTTCACGCAGATGATGCTCAAGAGCATGCGCGACGCGTCGCCCGACGGCGGGCTGCTCGATTCGCACACGTCGAAGATGTACACGTCGATGCTCGACCAGCAGCTCGCGCAGCAGATGTCGAAGCGCGGGATCGGCGTGGCCGACGCGCTGATGAAGCAGCTGCTGCGCAACGCGGGGCAGGGCACGGGCGGCGACACGGCGGCCGACGCCGGCGCGGCCGGGCTCGGCGCGGTGGGCCTGGGTGCGGCCGGCTCGGGCACGTCGGGCAACGAAGGCAGCCTCGCCGCGATGAACGCGATGGCGCGGGCCTACGCGAACGCGGCGAACAACGGCGGGCTCGCCGGCGCGCGCGGCTACACGGCCGGCAGCGCGCTGACGCCGCCGCTGAAGGGCGCGAGCGGCGCGCAGGACGCCGACGCGTTCGTCGACCGGCTCGCCGCCCCGGCGCAGGCGGCGAGCGCGACCACCGGCATCCCGGCGCGCTTCATCGTGGGCCAGGCCGCGCTCGAATCGGGCTGGGGCAAGCGCGAGATCCGCGCGAGCGACGGCTCGACGAGCTACAACGTGTTCGGCATCAAGGCGAACAAGGGCTGGACGGGCCGCACGGTGTCGGCGCTGACGACCGAATACGTGAACGGCGCGCCGCGCCGCGTCGTCGCGAAGTTCCGCGCGTACGATTCGTACGAGCACGCGATGACCGATTATGCGAACCTGCTGAAGAACAACCCGCGCTACGCGGGCGTGCTGAGCGCGAGCCGCAGCGTCGAGGGCTTCGCGCACGGGCTGCAGAAGGCCGGCTACGCGACCGACCCGAACTACGCGAAGAAGCTGATCTCGATCATGCAGCAGATCGGCTGACGGGGCAGGGGCCGGAACGGCCCCGCCTGCCGGCCCATTCTTGCAGTCTTACGGACCGCGCCCGGCACCCCGCCGCGCGCGGTTTCAACGTTTGCGCGAAAAAAACCGCCAATTCGATCTAAACTTTCGGTGAGCACTGCCGCTAAGTGTGTGAGACCTGCAACCGGGCCATGTTCTGGCCCGGTTTTACTGCGCACCGGTCGCCCGGGCGCCCATGAAAAGAAAACCGGCTAGCCATGAATATCGAAACGTCGACCGATCCGAGCCTGGATGCGGGCCATTCCGGGCCCGACTATGCCCGCCGCAATCCGCTGGAGATCGGTGTGCAGCTGCGCAACCTCGTGAACCGCGGCGACTTCCTGACCGTCCAGTATCCGGGCGGCCAGCTCGTCACGCGCCTGCTCGAGGTCGACGTCGGCGCGCGCACGTTCACGTTCGACTGGGGCGCGCTGTCCGAGCAGAACGCCGGCATCCTCGGCGCGTCGCATTGCACGTTCGCGGCGGCGCCCGAAGGCGTGCGCGTCGAATTCACCACGAGCACGCCGCGCGAGACGCGCTACGAGGGGCTGCCCGCGTTCGTCGCCGATTTTCCCGACGTGCTGATGTGCATCCAGCGCCGCGAGTATTTCCGCGTCGATGCGCCGATCGTCGATCCGTTCCTGTGCCGCGGCAAGCTGCCGGACGGCGAGAGCTTCGTGTTCGAGGTGCATAACCTGTCGCTCGGCGGCGTCGGGCTGCGCACGGCCGACGAGCGCGTCGAGGCGCTCGAGGTCGGCACGCTGCTGCCGGAGGTCGAACTCGAGCTGACCGGCCACGGCAAGCTGTCGCTCGACCTGCGGCTCGTGTCGCAGCGTTCGACCCAGATGCCGAACGGTTCGCGGCGCTTCCAGCTCGGTTTTCGCTTCATGTCGCTGCCGGGCAGCGCGGAGAACACGCTGCAGCGCCTGATCACGCAGCTCGAGATGAAGCGCCGCTCGCTCGCGCGGGCCTGACATAATCCCTCTCGCGGCCCCGCCCGGGGCCGCTTTCGCACCGGCGCCGGCGGCGTTCGCCCGGCGGCTCGACACACGACGCGCACGCGCGCGTCGCACGCGTATTTTTCCCTCAATTTTTCCGATCCGCGGCCGTTATATCGGGAGTCACGCAACCCGGCGGCCGCAGCGCGGCCGGCTCATCAGGATCGCGCATGTCCAACACACTCATGAACCTCGGCGTCAGCGGCCTCAATGCCGCGCTCTGGGGCCTCACGACGACCGGTCAGAACATCAGCAACGCCGCCACGCCCGGCTATTCGGTCGAACGCCCGGTCTATGCCGAGGCGAGCGGCCAGTACACGTCGAGCGGCTACATGCCGCAGGGCGTGAACACCGTCACGGTGCAGCGGCAGTACAGCCAGTACCTGAGCGACCAGCTGAACAGCGCGCAGTCGCAGGGCGGCGCGCTGTCGACGTGGTATTCGCTCGTCGCGCAGCTGAACAATTACGTCGGCAGCCCGACGGCCGGGATCTCGACCGCGATCACCGGCTATTTCACCGGCTTGCAGAACGTGGCGAACAGCGCGGCCGATCCGTCGGTGCGGCAGACCGCGATCAGCAACGCGCAGATTCTCGCGAACCAGCTCAACGCGGCCGGCCAGCAGTACGACGCGCTGCGCCAGAGCGTGAATACGCAGCTCACCAGCACGGTGTCGCAGATCAACACGTACACCGCGCAGATCGCGAAGCTGAACCAGCAAATCTCGTCGGCGAGCAGCCAGGGGCAGCCGCCGAACCAGCTGATGGACCAGCGCGACCTCGCGGTGTCGAACCTGTCGAGCCTCGCAGGCGTGCAGGTGGTGCGCAACGACAGCGGCTACAGCGTGTTCCTCGCGGGCGGCCAGCCGCTCGTCCTCGCCGACAAGAGCTATCAGCTCGCGGCCGTCACGTCGCCGTCCGATCCGAGCGAGCTGACCGTCGTGTCGCAGGGGATCGCCGGCGCGAACCCGCCAGGCCCGAACCAGGCGCTGCCGGATGCGTCGCTGTCGGGCGGCACGCTCGGTGGCCTGCTCGCGTTCCGCAGCCAGACGCTCAACCCCGCGCAGGCGCAACTCGGCGCGGTCGCGGCCAGCTTCGCCGCGCAGGTCAACGGGCAGAACGCGCTCGGCATCGATCTGTCCGGCAAGCCGGGCGGCAACCTGTTCACGGTGGCGGCCCCGGCCGTCTATTCGAATCAGGGCAACACCGGCAACGCATCGCTGTCCGTCTCGTTCGCCAATGCGTCGCAGCCGACGACGAGCGACTACACGCTGTCGTACGACGGCACGAACTACACGCTGACCGACCGCGCGAGCGGCGCGGTGGTCGACCAGAAGGCGGGGCCGATGCCGCTGTCGCTCGGCGGGCTGAACTTCTCGTTCTCGTCCGGCGCGATGAATGCCGGCGACCAGTTCACCGTGCTGCCGACGCGCGGCGCGCTGACGGGTTTCGGCCTCGCGACGACGAGCGGTTCGGCGATCGCGGCCGCGTCGCCGGCCATCACGTCGGCGTCGAGCACCAACATCGGCACCGGCAAGATCGCGCTGAGCGGGGTGAGCGCAGGCTACCAGGTGCCGTCGACCAAGCTGACCTACGACGCGGCGACGAAGTCGCTGTCGGGCTTCCCGGTCGGCACCACGGTGACGATCCCGGGCACGCCGCCGACGTCGGTGACGATCGCGAGTCCGACCGACCCCGTGCCGTACGACCCGTCGACCGGTGCGGCGATGACGATGTCCGGGGCGGCCGCCGGGGCGATGAACGGCGTGACCGTCACGCTGTCGGGCACGCCGTCGGACGGCGATTCGTTCACGATCGGGCCGTACGCGGGCGGCACGAGCGACGGCAGCAACGCGCTCGCGCTGTCGAAGCTCGTCAACGCGAAGACGCTCGGCGGCGGCACGACGACGCTCACGGGCGCCTATGCGAACTACGTGAACAACATCGGCAACGCCGCGAGCCAGCTCAAGTCGTCGAGCACCGCACAGACGGCGCTGGTCGGCCAGATCACGTCCGCGCAGCAGTCGGTGTCGGGCGTGAACCAGAACGAGGAAGCCGCGAACCTGATGCAGTACCAGCAGCTCTACCAGGCGAACGCGAAAGTGATCCAGACGGCGGCTTCGCTGTTCCAGACCGTGCTGGGCCTGTTCAGCTGAGCGGATTCGAGAGGATAGAAACGATGCGGATTTCCACGACCCAGTTCTACCAGCTGAACGTCGGCCAGATGAACGACCAGCAGGCCCAGCTCGCGCAGCTCTACCAGCAGATCTCGAGCGGCGTGAGCCTCACGACGCCGGCCGACAACCCGGTGGGCGCGGCGCAGGCCGTGCAGTTGTCGATGACGTCGGCCACGCTGTCGCAGTATGCGGCGAACCAGAGCACGGCGCTCGCGTCGCTGCAGGCCGAGGACCAGACGCTGCAGAACGTCGGCACCGTGCTCGGTAGCATCCAGTCGGTGATCGTGCGCGCCGGCGACGGTTCGCTCGCCGACAGCGACCGCGCGGCGCTCGCGACGCAGCTCGAAGGCTATCGCGACCAGTTGATGTCGCTCGCGAACGCGACGGACGGCGCGGGCAACTACCTGTTCGCCGGCTTCAAGAATGCGGCGGCGCCGTTCACGAAGAACGCGGCCGGCGGCATCAGCTACGTCGGCGATACGGGCACGCGCACGGTACAGATCGACGATTCGCGCAGCGTGCCGCAGGGCGACTCGGGCCTCGCGGTGTTCATGTCGGTGCAGGCGCTGGGCAGCTCGCCGGTCCAGGCGGCCGGCGCGAGCAACACGGGCACGGCCACCATCGGCAACGTCACGGTGACGGACCCGGCGGCCGCGACGAACGGCCATCAGTTCACGATCACCTTCGGCGGCACGGCGGCCGCGCCGACCTACACGGTGACCGACAATACGGCGTCGCCGCCGACGACCACGCCCGCGCAGGCCTACACGTCGGGCACCGCGATCGCGCTCGGCAGCGGGATGAAGGTGGCCGTGTCGGGCACGCCGGCGGTCAACGACACCTTTTCGGTCACGCCCGCGCCGCAGGCAAGCGGGGTCGACGTGTTCTCGACGCTCGATTCGATGATCACGGCGTTGAAGACGCCCGTCACCGGCAACCAGACGGCGAGCGCCGCGCTGTCGAACGCGATGGGCACGGCCGCGACGAAGATCAACAACACGATGCGCAACGTCACGACGGTGCTGGCGTCGGTCGGCGGCCGCGAGCAGGAAGTCAAGGCGATGCAGGTCGTCAACCAGACCGCGGCGCTGCAGACGACCAGCAACCTGTCGGACCTGACCAGCACCAACATGGTGACGACCATCAGCCAGTACCTGCAGGTGCAGAACGCGTTGAGCGGCGCGCAGAAGGCGTATGCGCAGCTGCAGAACATGTCGCTGTTCCAGTACATCAATCCGTGATCCCCGCGGCATCCGCCACGATGTGAGCGCCCGCTTACATCGTGGCGGGCGCAGGCCGGCCGCCGTCGGCCTGCATCGGCGCGATCGTGCCGTCCGACACACCGCCCGGCGGGCACGACCGCCGCGCCGCGCCACCGCCGCGCCGGCGGTTCGCGCTTGCCAGCCCCATTTCCGCTCCGTAAACTCGCGCCAGATTCCAGACCGGCGCACCGTCCGCAGCCGGCGTTCGACAGGAGCCCTTTTCCCCATGTCCGATTCCTACTTCCCGCGCTGGCGGGTGCAACCGACCGGCGCCGCCTCGCGCGTGGTCGGCCCCGACGAACGCCTCGCGTGGCCGCAGATGGTCGCGATGGGCGTGCAGCACGTCGTCGCGATGTTCGGCTCGACCGTGCTCGCGCCGCTGCTGATGGGCTTCGACCCGAACCTGTGCATCTTCATGTCGGGCATCGGCACGCTGCTGTTCTTCGTGCTGGTCGGCGGCCGCGTGCCGAGCTACCTCGGTTCGAGCTTCGCGTTCATCGGCCTCGTGATCGCGGTGACGGGCTACGGCGGCAGCGGGCCGAACCCGAACATCCCCGTCGCGCTCGGCGGGATCGTCGCGTGCGGCGTCGTGTACGTCGCGCTCGGCGCGCTGGTGCAGGCGATCGGCACGCGCTGGATCGAGACGCTGATGCCGCCCGTCGTCACCGGCGCGGTGGTCGCGGTGATCGGGCTGAACCTGGCGCCGATCGCGGTCAAGGGCGTGTCGGCATCGACCTTCGACTCGGTGATGGCGCTCGTCACGGTGCTGTGTGTCGGCGGCGTCGCGGTGTTCGCGCGCGGGATGATGCAGCGCCTGCTGATCCTCGTCGGGCTGGTGATCGCATACGTGATCTATGCGATCGCGACCAACGGGATGGGCCTCGGCAAGCCGGTCGATTTCTCGATCGTCGCGCATGCCGCGTGGTTCGGGGTGCCGAGCTTCCGTGCGCCGGTCTTCGATCCGCACGCGATGCTGATGCTCGCGCCGATCGCGGTGATCCTGGTCGCGGAGAACCTCGGCCACATCAAGGCGGTGAGCGCGATGACGGGCACCAACCTCGACCGCTACGTCGGCCGCGCGTTCATCGGCGACGGGCTCGCGACGATCGTGTCGGGCAGCGTCGGCGGCACGGGCGTGACCACCTACGCGGAGAACATCGGCGTGATGGCCGTCACGCGGATCTATTCGACGCTGGTGTTCGCGATCGCCGCGCTGATCGCGATCGGGCTGGGCTTCTCGCCGAAGTTCGGCGCGGTGATCCAGACGATTCCGGGCCCGGTGCTCGGCGGCGTGTCGATCGTCGTGTTCGGGCTGATCGCGGTGACGGGCGCGCGGATCTGGGTCGTCAACAAGGTCGACTTCTCCGACAACCGCAACCTGATCGTCGCGGCCGTCACGCTGGTGCTCGGCGCCGGCGACTTCTCGCTGAAGTTCGGCGGCTTCGGGCTCGGCGGGATCGGCACGGCGACGTTCGGCGCGATCATCCTGTACGCGATCCTGCGCAAGGAAAAGGAACCGGGCCCGGTGGTCTGACCCGGCAGCGGGCGGTGCAACGCCGCCCGCCGGCACGTAATTACGCGCCGATATTCGACTGCGCCTGCAGCCACGCGCAGAACTGCGTGACGAGCGCATCGCCGGCCGGCGCGCCCGGCGCGATCCACCAGTAGCTGCGCGTCGCGATGCGCGGCCCGGGCAGCGGCATCACGAGGCGGCCGCTCGCGAGCTCGTCGTCGATCAGCGGCAGCGGGCCGAGCGCGACGCCCAGCCCGTCGACGGCCGCCTGCAACGCCAGGTAGAAGTGATCGAACGACTGTCGCTTGCGCCCCTTCATCGTCACGCCGGCCGCCGCGAACCAGTCGCGCCAGCCTTCCGGCCGCGTATCCGAATGCAGCAGCACGTGCCGTGCGAGATCGTCCGCTCGGGCGATCGGCGCGCGCTTGAGCAGCGCGGGGCTGCAAACCGGAATCACGCTTTCGTCGAGGAAGTGGCCGCTCGTGCAGTTCGGCCAGGGGCCGGGGCCGCGGCGGATCGCGACGTCGAAACCGTCGAGCATGTCGAGCGGCGCATTCGACGTGGACAGCTTCAGCTCGACGTTCGGCACGTCGCGCTGGAACCGCGACAGGCGCGGCAGCAGCCATTTCATCGCGAAGGTCGGCAGCGCATTGATGCGCAGCACGCGCGCGGCACCGGTGTTGCGCAGCTGCTCGGAGGCGAGCGCGATGCTGTCGAACGCGGCACGGACGGTATCCAGATAGCGGCGGCCTTCGTCGGTGAGCTTCACGCGCTTGCCGTAGCGGTGGAACACCGGCTTGCCGAGCCATGCCTCGAACCCGGCGATCTGCCGGCTGATGGCACCGTGAGTCACATGCAGCTCGTCGCCGGCGGCGCTGAAGCTTTCGTGTCGTGCCGCTGCTTCAAAGGCCCGAAGCGCGGAAAAGGGCGGGAGGTCGCGTGCCATGCTTGTGATTCTAGATCACAAGGGCGCGTCGATAAAATCGTTTTGCCGGGGTGCGGAACGGCGGTAACCTCGGGGCACCGTTTGATGAGGACCCCCATGCAATCCGTTTCTCCGCCGCCCGCTGTGTCGCCGCGCCGGATCGGCCTCGCCGAGTTGTTCACCGGCTTCCTGTCGCTCGGCCTGATGTCGTTCGGCGGCGCGCTGCCGTTCGCGCGGCGCACGATCGTCGACGAGCGCAAATGGCTCACCGCCGACGAATTCACCGATCTGCTCGGGCTGTGCCAGTTCCTGCCGGGCGGCAACGTGATCAACCTGTCGGTTGCCGTCGGCATGCGCTTTCGCGGCGTCGCGGGCGCGTTCGCCGGCATTCTCGGGCTGATCGCCGGCCCGACGCTCGTGGTCGTCGCGCTCGGCGTGCTGTATGCGAAGACGCAGGGCGATCCGCGCGTGCAGCATCTGTTCGGCGGGCTTGCCGCCGCGGCCGCGGGCCTGCTCGTCGCGATGGCCGTGAAGGTCGTGAAACCGCTGCTGCACGCGCCGCGCACCGCGGCCGGCATCGCGGCGCTCGCGTTCGTCGCGATCGCGGTGCTGCGCATTCCGCTCCTGACCACGATGCTGGTGCTGACGCCCCTGAGCATCTGGCTCGCGTCGCGGCGCCGCGATACGCCGGCACCGCAGCACGCCGCCGCGCGCGACGGAGGCCGGTCATGAACGACACGCTGATCGCGATCGCGACGATCTTCAGCCAGCTTTCGCTGCTCGCATTCGGCGGCGGCAACACGATCCTGCCGGAGATGCAGCGGCAGGTCGTCGACGTGCACCACTGGATGAGCGCGCACGAATTCACCGCGCTGTTCGCGCTCGCGCAGGCCGCGCCGGGGCCGAACATGATGATCGTGTCGCTGGTCGGCTGGCACGTGGCCGGCTGGGCCGGGCTGCTGGTCGCGTCGATCGCGAAGTTCGGGCCGTCGTCGCTCGTCACGGTGCTGGCGCTGCACGCGTGGGAGCGCTTTCGCGACCGGCCGTGGCGCCGCTACGTGCAGCAGGGGCTGATGCCGGTCACGGCCGGGCTCGTCGCGGCCAGCGCGGTGCTGATCTCGGAAGCGTCGAACCGCACCGCGATCCAGTGGGGCATCACCGCCGCATGCGCGGTGCTCGCGTGGCGCACGCGCATCCATCCGCTATGGCTGCTCGCGGCCGGCGCGCTGATCGGGCTCACCGGCATCGGCCAGTGAGCGAAGGACAAGCCGTCTCCCGTCCCGCATACTGGCGCGAATATTCACGGGAGGATCGATGGATCTCGACGGCGCCAGCCGCAATCTCACTGTCGCCGCGTTGCTCACGCTGTCCGGCGGCTACCTCGACGCGTACACGTACGTCGGTCACGGCCACGTGTTCGCGAACACGATGACCGGCAACGTCGCGCTGCTCGGTATCAATCTGTCGGCCGGCGAATGGGCGGCCGCGCTGCATCACGTGCCGCCGCTCGGCGGCTTCGTGGTCGCGGTATTCGTCGCGCACCTGCTCGGTCTCGCCGCGCGGCGCGGCTGGATGCGCCACACCGCGTTCGCGAGCCTGATCGTCGAGATCGCGTTTCTCGGCATTGCCGCGAGCGGGCTCGTCGGCGCGTCGAGCGCGTGGCTGATTCCCGGCATCTCGTTCGTTGCGACGCTGCAGACGCTGTCGTTCACCCATCTCGAGGAACTGTCGTACACGTCGGTGATGACGACCGGCAACCTGCGGCGCGCCGCGCAGAAGCTGTTCGTCGGGCTGATTCCGCGCTACGACGCGGGCGCGCTGCACGACTCGGCGCTGCTGGCGACGATCAGCTTCTGCTTCCTGGCCGGCGCGGTGGTCGGCGGCTTCGCGACGCGGCTCGTGCCGGAGGTCGCGCTGTGGGGCGCGGTGCTGCTGCTGGCGGGCGCGTTCGCGGAGATCGTGCGGCGGGCGCGGCGGGCGGGCGGTGGGAGCGATCGTGGCGATGCGGCGGCCGGCAACGGCAGCAGCGGCGCCAACCCCGACGGCGGGACGTCGCAGCCTGCCTGACGTGTGCAGGGCCGCCACCATGCGGCCTGCCGATGCGCCGCGTGACCGAATCACCGGTGCATCGCGTCACCGGCCCGCGACACGACCCGAACGCCAGCCGGCTGCCCCGGCCGATCCTTACGGCATCCGCCCTCGTTTCGCCATCGCCGCACGCCGCGTCCGTCACGCGAGCGGCAAGCCTGGTGCGGGACCGTTGTTGTTCCAGGGCGACAATCGCGCGTTACCGCGCATTTCAATTTCTTTCAGGGCGCGCACTGGTCTTATGATTCAGCCCACATCGCGCGCGCCATGAACGTGCGCGATCGCCACCCGGCTGCGCACGCGGCCGGCCATGAATGGAGACACCTACAAATAGGAAAGCTCATGAAGCAGACCACCCGACTCGCAGCCATCGCAGGGGGCGCGGCACTGGCCTTCGCCAGCCAGTACGCGGCAGCACAAAGCTCGGTCACGCTCTGGGGCGTCGCCGACGTCAGCGTCCGCTACCTGACCAACGCAAACGCCAAGAACGACGGCCTGCTGTCGATGACCAACGGCGCGATCACCAACAGCCGCTTCGGCATCTACGGCACGGAAGACCTCGGCGGCGGCCTGAAGGCCCTGTTCAAGCTCGAAAGCGGCGTGAACCTGCAGAACGGCGCATTCGCCGACAGCGGCCGCCTGTTCAACCGCGCGGCGTACGTCGGCCTGGACAGCCCGTACGGCACGGTGACCCTCGGCCGCCAGAAGACGCCGCTGTTCGACCTGCTGTCGGACACCTACGATCCGCTGACGGTCGGCAACTACTTCGAAAATGCATGGCTGCCGGTCGCACTCGGCGGCGGCCTGTATGCGGACAACCAGATCAAGTACACGGGCACGTTCGCGGGCCTGACCGCGAAGGCGATGTACTCGACGGGCACGAACTACGAATCGACCGGCGCGGGCGGCTTCTCGGGCCAGATCCCGGGTTCGCTCGGCAAGGGCAATGCATGGGGCGTGTCGCTGTCGTACGTGATGGGCCCGCTCAGCATCGCGGCCGGCGCGCAGCAGAACAGCGACAACTCCGCACGCAAGCAGACGATCTACCACGCGAACGTCGTGTACGCGTTCAGCAAGGCGAAGGTCTATGCGGGCTACCTGCGCTCGAAGGACGACACCGGTTTCGTCGACAGCCTGCTCGCGCAGCAGTCGATTCCGGTCGCGAAGGGCACGGGCCGGATCGACGACGGTCCGTTCGCGGGCGTGAGCTGGCAGGTCAGCACGCCGCTGACGCTGACCGGCGCGTTCTACTACGACCACATGCGCAACGCGATGACCACGAACGGCACGCTCGCGAGCGGCAACCGCTACGCGATCGTCGGCATCGCCGAATACGCGCTCAGCAAGCGCACGGAAGTCTACGGCACCATCGACTTCAACAAGACGAACGGCGCGGCGAACGTCGAGCTGCCGGGTCGCAGCAACCAGACCGGCATCGCGATCGGCCTTCGCAATATCTTCTGACGAAAATTGGAACGCATGCGCCGGCTCACGCTCGGCGCGTATCGAAGAGGCTCCCGCGGGAGCCTCTTTTTTTTTCGTCACGCGACCTTCATGCGCGCGGACGACCATTCAGCGATTGCTCCATCGGGCGCGGCCTGCCCGTAAGGATTCCGTCGGCATTCCAGAACATACTTTGACAGTGCGCGCGAAGCGATTCCGCTACGCTGCGTGCAGGGCCCGCCGTGTGCCGCGACGCACGCGCGGGCGTCGTTCCGGCGCCGCGTTTCGCGTGCGGCCGGCCTGGTGCGTAACTTGTGTATCCGGTGATGACAAACACGGTCTGCCGGTTTTTTTTCGTGGGACGATGCGCTCACGATTTTCTTGAAAGGGGATGACGATGGGTATCCTGAACACCGTGGGTGAAATCGCTGGCGCCGTGGCAGCCGTCGAGGCGGCCGAGAAGGTCGATCCGGATGCGGGCCTGCTGACCAAGGCGGCGGCGGCCGTCGCCGGCTTCAAGGGCGCCGAGGCGATCGAAGGCATGCTCGAGAAGAAGGAAGAGCAGCCGCAGCAGGCAGACGATACGCAGGCGACGGACGGCAGCGACACGTCGCAGGCCTGAGCATGGCGGCCGGTCCCGCCGCGGGTGCGCCGTTCGCGCGCCCGGACGGACCGGTGCCGCGCGGCCGGCAGGCCGGGCATGTGGTCGATCGGTGACGCATGGCACACCCGGCAGCTGGTTTGACCGGCGAGAGGCGACGTCTCTCGCCGTTTTTTATTTGGCGGACGTCCTGCGCCGCCATGTTCCGCACGAATTCCCGAATCTTGTTATCGTGCCGTCATCCGAACTGCGATGAGGGCTTGCGATGGATTTCGACTACGACCTGTTCGTCATCGGGGCCGGCTCCGGCGGCGTGAGGCTCGCCCGGATGTCGGCGTCATACGGCGCGCGCGTCGGCATAGCGGAAGAAGAGCAGATCGGCGGCACCTGCGTGCTGCGCGGCTGCATTCCGAAGAAGCTGCTCGTCTACGCATCGCATTATCCGCACGAGCTCGAGGACGCGAAGGGCTTCGGCTGGACCTTCGGCGCCGGCACGCTCGACTGGCCCGCGCTGATCGCCGCGAAGGATCGCGAGATCAACCGGCTCAGCGACATCTACATCAACCTGCTGCGGCAATCCGGCGTCGCGATGCACGCGGGGCGCGCGACCCTCGTCGACGCGCATACGGTCGCGATCGGCGATCGCACGATCCGCGCGCGCCACATCGCGATCGCGACCGGCTCGCGCCCGTCGCTGCCGCCGCGGCCCGGCATCGAGCATGCGATCACGTCGCGCGAGGCGCTGTCGCTCGCGACGCTGCCCGCACGCATCGCGGTGGTCGGCGGCGGCTATATCGCGGTCGAGTTCGCGGGCATCTTCAACGGCGTCGGCAGCCAGGTCGATCTCTTCTATCGCGGCGAGAAGATCCTGCGCGGCTTCGACGACGACGTGCGTCAATTCCTGACCGACGAAATGACCAAGCAAGGCGTCGCGATCCATGCGCGCGCCGTGGTCGAATCGATCGCGCGCGCGGACGACGGCACGCTCTCCGTGCGTGTCGGCGACGCGCAGCACGGCCCGTACGACGCGGTGCTCTATGCGACCGGCCGCGTGCCGAACGTCGACGGGCTCGGGCTCGAACGGGCGGGCGTCATGCTCGACGCGCGCGGCGCGATCGCCGTCGATGCGTATTCGGCGACGTCGGTGCCTTCGATCCATGCGATCGGCGACGTCACGTCGCGGCCGCAGCTCACTCCGGTGGCGACCCGCGACGGCGGGCTGCTCGCGCGGACGCTGTTCGGCGGCGCGCGCGTCGCGGTCGATCACGATTACGTGCCGTCGGCCGTGTTCAGCCAGCCCGAGATCGCGACGGTCGGCCTGACCGAGGCCGATGCGCGTCGCCTGCACGACGAGATCGACATCTACCGCACGTCGTTCAAGGCGTTGCGCCACACGCTGTCCGGCCGCGACGAGCGAACGCTGATGAAGCTCGTGGTCGTGCGCGACAGCCAGCGCGTGATCGGCGCGCACATGGTCGGCCGCGATGCGGGCGAGATCATCCAGGGCATCGCGATCGCGATCCGCGCGGGCGCGACGAAGGCGCAGTTCGACGACACGATCGGCATTCACCCGACCGCGGCCGAGGAATTCGTGACGATGCGGCAGAAGGTGGCCGACTGACCGCAACCGGCGCGCCGGCTCGCGGGCCGGCGCGGGCGCCCCGCGTGCTCCGCCGGCGTGCGACGCGCCACGGATCCGCGACGATCCGTAAAGAACGTCAATTCTTCTCAAGAAATCCCGTCTCGATAATCAGGCTTGGTATCATCGGCCAAAATCATATTCGGGGCCGATCATGCGCGATCAACAGCGCAGTAGACAGAATCACGGGGTAGCCGGCGCAAGCGGGGTGGTCGATCCATGCGCCGCGCGTTCGCATCTTGCCGCAGCACGCCCGTTGCGCGCACCTTCCCTTCGCATGCCGCCATCTCCATCTTCATCTCCATCGCCATCCGGGCGATGAAGTCGCGCACGCCGATGCGTGCCCCAACCGTTTCGATCACCGCATCGACCGCCGGCCCGTCAACGAGCCGGCACGCCCGTTCCGGGCAATCTTTTCACGCAAGGAGACCAGCAGTGAACATTCAGACACGACGCACCGTTCTCGTGGCGGCGGCGCTCGTCGCGGCGCTGTCCGGCTGCGCGACCGAATCGTCGCGCACGCTCGACGTGCCAGCCGTGAGCAGCGCGCAGAAGCCGTATGCGGGCAAGCCCGTCGCGATTGCGGTCGGCAAGTTCGACAACCGCTCGAGCTACATGCGCGGGATCTTCTCGGACGGCATCGATCGCCTCGGCGGACAGGCGAAGACGATCCTCGTCACGCGCCTGCAGCAGAGCCGCCGCTTCAACGTGCTCGATCGCGAGAACCTCGACGAGATCAAGCAGGAAGCCGGCTTCATGAAGAAGGCGCAGGCCGTGAAGGGCGCGAACTACGTCGTGACCGGCGACGTGACCGAGTTCGGCCGCAAGGACGTCGGCGATCACCAGCTGTTCGGCATCCTCGGCCGCGGCAAGACGCAGGTCGCGTATGCGAAGGTCAACCTGAACATCGTCGACACGACGACGTCGGAAGTCGTCGCGTCGAGCCAGGGCGCGGGCGAGTTCAGCCTGTCGAACCGGGAAGTGATCGGCTTCGGCGGCACGGCCGGTTACGACTCGACGCTCAACGGCAAGGTGCTGGACCTTGCGATCCAGGAAGCCGTGAATCATCTCGTCGACCAGGTCGACGCCGGCACGCTGAAGGCGCCGCAATAAGCGTCCCAGCCATTGCAGCAGCGCGCGCCGGGGCCGGCGCCGCGCTGGACCGATCGACAACGACATCAAAAGAGAACAGACCATGAAACGGGGTAACTGGCTGCCGGCGACGGCCGCCGCCTTGCTGCTCGCCGGCTGCGCGAGCTCCACGCCGCCGCTTTATCAGTGGAACGGCTATCAGCCGCAGGTGTACGAATACTTCAAGGGGCAGAAGTCGCCGCAGGAGCAGATCGACGCGCTCGAAAAGGCGCTGCAGGAGATTCGCGCGAAGGGCAAGATGCCGCCGCCGGGCTTCCATGCGCATCTGGGGATGCTGTACGCGAGCGTCGGAAACGAGCAGCAGGCCGAGCAGGAACTGCAGGCCGAGAAGCAGTCGTTCCCGGAATCGTCGACCTTCATGGATTTTCTGATGAAGAAAAAGACCGACGCGTCGAAGGCAGCGGTTCAGAAGCCGGCCGCCCAGGCGATCGCCGGCCAGAAGGATACCGCCTCGACCACCGCCAAACCGTAACGCGCCCGCCATGTTCAAGACACTCTCATTCAAGCTGATGTCCGTGCTGTCGATCGTCGCGCTGCTGAGCGCGTGCGCGCAGCCGGTGAAACGACCCGACTACACGGCGTTCAAGAAGAGCCAGCCGCGCTCGATCCTCGTCCTGCCGCCCATCAACGAAACGTCCGACGTGGCGGCGACCTACGGGATGCTGTCGCAGATGACGCTGCCGCTCGCCGAATCCGGCTACTACGTGGTGCCGGTCGCCGTGATGGACGAGACGTTCAAGCAGAACGGCCTGACCAACGCGGCCGAGATCCAGCAGACGCCGCCCGCGAAGCTGCGCGAGATCTTCGGTGCGGATGCCGCGCTGTATTCGAAGGTGTCGCAGTACGGCACCGTCTACCGGATCCTTGCGAGCGCAACGGTCGTGTCGGCCTCGGCGAAGCTCGTCGACCTGCGTACCGGCGACGTGCTGTGGCAGGGCCGGGCGAGCGCGAGCAGCGACGAAGGCGGCAACAACGGCGGCGGCGGCCTGATCGGCATGCTGGTGGTGGCGGCGGTCAAGCAGATCGCGAACACGCTGATGGACCAGAGCCATGACGTCGCCGCGTTCACCAGCACGCGGCTGCTGTCGGCCGGTCCGCCCAACGGGCTGCTGTACGGTCCGCATTCGCCGAAGTTCGGAACGGACTGACCGGCGCATGTCGTACGCGGCGCGCGGGCGCGGTATGTGCCCGACGCACCGATGTCATGCGATTCGATTGCACGGCCGCGCGTGTTGCGCGGCCGTTTTTCGTTTCGCTCCGATGCGGCCCGCTCAATGCATGCCGAACGCGTCGAGCAGCCGGTACCAGCTCATCGCGAGCACCAGCGCCGGCGTGCGCAGCGCCGCGCCGCCGGGGAAGTCGCGATGCCGGATCTTGCCGAACAGGTCGAAGCGGCTCGCCTGGCCGTCGATTGCCTCGGCGATCAGCTTGCCCGCGAGCGCGGTCGTGTTCACGCCGTGCCCCGAAAAGCCCTGCGCGAAATACATCGTCGGCGCGACGCGCCCGAAGTGCGGCGCGCGGTTCATCGTGATGTCGACGAAGCCGCCCCATGCGTAGTCGACCTTGACGTCCGCGAGTTGCGGGAACGTCTTCAGCATGTCCGCGCGCATCGCCGCCGCGAGATCGCGCGGCTCCCGGGTCGAATAGCTGACCTTGCCGCCCCACACGAGGCGCGTGTCGGGCGCCGGCCGGAAATAGTCGAGCACGAAGCGGCTGTCGCAGATCGCCGCGCGCGCGGGCATCAGCGCGGCGGCGCGCGCTTCGCCGAGCGGCTCGGTGGCGATCACGTAGGTGCCGACCGGCATGATCTTCTTCGACAGCGCGGGCGCGAGCGTGCCGACGTACGTATTGCACGCGAGCACGACGAAGCGCGCGCGCACCTGCCCCTGGCCGGTTTCGACGAGGTGGCCGCCCGACACGTCGCGCACGCGCGTCACGCAACTGTCCTCGTGGATCCGCACGCCGGCGTCGGTGGCCGCACGCGCGAGCCCGAGCGTGTAGTTCAGCGGATGCAGGTGGCCGCTGTCGGGGTCGTACAGGCCGCCGCGATAGCGCGCCGACTGCACGTAGTCGCCGAGCTCGTCCGCTTCGACGAAATGGAAGCGGTCGTAGCCGAAGCGTTTCGCGGCCTCGTCGCGCCAGCGCTTCAGCGCATCGGCGTCGCGCTCGGTGTTCGCGGCGGTCAGGTAGCCGGGCATGAGCGCGCAGTCGATGTCGTGCCGCGCGATGCGCGACTTCACGAGCGACAGCGTTTCGAGCCCCATGTCCCAGATCCGCTTCACGTCGCCTTCCGGCATGAAGTTGCCGAACGTGTCGATGCCGCAGGCGAAGCCGCCGATCAGCTGGCCGCCGTTGCGCCCGCTCGCCGCCCATCCGACCCGCGACGCTTCGAGCACGGTCACCGAATGGCCGCGCTCGGCGAGGTTGAGCGCGGCGGACAGACCGGTGAGGCCCGCGCCGATCACGCACACGTCGGCGTCGGTCGCGCCGGCGAGCGGTGCATGGCGGGTCGTATCGTTGGCGGTCGCCGCGTAATACGACGCGACGTGCGGCTGGTTGGCGAATGTCTGCATGATCAGGAAAGCGAATGAAGTGGGATCAGAACAGCTCGCGCACGCGGTGATACAGCATCCCGAGTTCGAGCGCGGGCTGCCGCCACGCGTCACCGCCGGGAAAGCGCCGGTGGCGCAGCTGCGCGAACAGGTCGAACGCGCGGGTGTCGCCCGCGATCGCGCCGGCGATCGCGCGTCCGGCGATGCCGGTCAGCGCGACGCCGTGCCCGCTGAAGCCCTGGACGTAGAAGAAGTTCGGATCGAGCGCACCGAAGTCCGGCGCGCGGTTGCGCGTGACGTCGACGAAGCCGCCCCACGCGTGGTCGACGCGCACGTCGGCGAGCTGCGGGAACACGCCGACCATGCGCCGACGGATCGTTTCGGCGAGCGTGTCGGGCGACGCGCCCGCGGAGCTCGCGCGGCCGCCGAACAGCATGCGATGGTCGGCGGACAGCCGGAAATAGTCGAGGAAGAAGTTGTTGTCGCACACGGCTTCGCGCTGCGCGATCAGCGCGTCGGCGCGCGCGCGGCCGAGCGGCTCGGTCGCGATGATGTACGACGCGATCGGCGCGATGCGCGCGGCGGTGGCGGCCGGCAGGATGCCGCCGGGGCCCGCGTTGCAGCACGACACGACGAAGCGGCAGCGCACTTCGCCCGACGGCGTGCGCACGACCGGCCGCGCGCCGCGCACGACGTCGAGCGCGGGCGTGTGCGCATGGAGCGCGACGCCTTCGCGTCGGGCGGCGTCGGCGAGGCCGAGGCAATACTTGAGCGGATGCAGGTGGCCCGACAGCGGATCGTAGACGCCCGCCAGATAGCGGGACGACGCGATGCGCGCACGGATCGCACCGGTGTCGAGCCACGACAGCGACGGATGGCCCCAGCGCGACGTCGCGGCATCCATCCACGCGCGCAGGTCGTCGATGCGGCGCGGTTTCGTCGCGACCGTCAGGTAGCCGCGCGTGAAGTCGCAGTCGATGCCGTGGCGCGCGATGCGCTCGGCGATCAGCGCGACGCCGTCGAGCGACAGCGACCACGCGGCACGCGCGCCGGCGGCGCCGAGCTGCCGCTCGATCACCTCGTCTTTCGCGAAGCCCGTGATTGCCTGGCCGCCGTTGCGGCCGGACGCGCCCCAGCCGGGCCGGTGCGCATCGATCACGGCGACCGACAGCCCGCGCGCGCGGCAATCGAGCGCCGTCGACAAGCCCGCGAAGCCCGCGCCGATCACGCACACGTCGACGTCGATCGCGTCTTCCAACACGGGATCGTCGACCGCGGGGCGCGCGGCGGTCGCTTCGTAGTACGAGTCGCGCGCGAGCGCGTCGGCGCGGGCGGTGAAAGACTGCGTCATCAAACCGACTCCCTCGAGGACGGCCGGCGACGGTGCGCGACGCACCGCGATCCGGCCGGGTGAAACGATGCGGGACGCCATGCACGCGGCACGGCGTCCCGCGTGGCCCGCATCAGAACGAATAGATGAACTGCGTCGCGAGCAGGTCGTTGGACTTGCCGTACGAACCGTCGTTGCGCAGGAACACCTTGTTGTTCGCCCAGTCGTGCCGGTATTCGACCTTCACGGTGATCTGCTGGGTCGGGTAGAACAGCAGGTCGAGCGCGACGTCCTGGCGCACCGCGCCCTTGCACTCGAAGCCCAGGCCGCCGCCGGCCTTCGACATCGCGAGGCAGTCCGCGTCGACGCCGAAGCCGTTGTTCGGATCCATCCCGTTGCCGTTCAGCGCGATGCCGCCACCGCCGCCGCCGTTCTTCGTGTTGGCGAGCAGGTCGTAGCGCAGCGTCACGCCCATGCGGCCGACCACCGGCGCGTTGAACTTGCGGTGCGCGAGCAGCGACAGACCGTACCACTGCGCGAGCCCGCCGTTGAACGCCGCATGCTGCTGCCGGCCGTAGTCGATTTCGGCGTTGTATTGAACATCGGCGAGCGTGTAGGTCGCGTCGAGTTCGCCGAAGAAGAACGAACCATACGCGCTTGGCGCCGCGCCGCCCGGGCCGTAGTGCACGATGCCGTTCGCGTCGATCGCGCTCGCCAGCGTCTGCCGCCCGATGTTGAACGATCCGCCGATATCGAGTGCGCTCGACCACGTGTAGTCCGCGCGCGCGGTGAAGGTCGGCACCTTGTTGCTGGTGCTGATCGGGTCGCCGAGCGCATTGGTGCCCGTCTGCGTGACCGAGCCGTACGTGCGGTACTGCTCGTTGCCGAGGAAGAACTTCCACGCCCAGTTGCCCTTCGTGTAGTTCGCGCCGACGCCGACGTAGCTGCCCGGATCCGAGAAATCGTACAGCAGGTTGTGCGTGAGCGTGAGCATCTGGTTCGACTGCTGCACCTCGTAGCCGCCGAAGCTCGGGATCAAACCGGCGACGAGCGTCGTCGACGCGGTGATCGGCACGTTGACGACCGCCGTGTTCAGCAGGTTGTCGGTGATCGAGCCGCGCGAGTTCTGCAGCAGCGTGATGCCATTGCCGCGGTTCGGCATCAGCGTGATCTCCGCCGACGGCGCCATCGGGCCGACCCCGAAGGTCTTCTTGATGTCGAGGTAGAGATCGCCGAACGTGCTGTTGAAGTAGTTGTACGCGTTCTCGTGGTTCGCGAACAGGAACGACGACGTGCCGGCCGCGCGGTTGTAGATGTAGGTCGGGTCGATGTAGCCGGTGACCGACAGGCCCGCGAGCGGCCCGGTGTTGGCCGCGTCCGTCAGCGAGTCGACCTTCAGCTGCTGGTTCGCGATCTGCTGCTTCATTTCGCTGACTTCGTCGTTGGTCAGCGTGGCTTGAGCCTTGCCGTAGTCCGGCGAGGACGGATCGGCGGCCACCATTGCCGGCTTGGCGGAGGCCGTCGCGCCGGCCTGCGCGACAGATGCGCCGCCCGGCTTCGCTGCGAGCTGCGCCTGCATCGCCTTCATCTGTTTCTGCAGCGCGGCGACCTGCGCCTGCAGTGCCTTGATTTCGGCGGAGGTCGAGTCGGCCAGCGCGATGCCCGGCAACGCGCCGGCCACCAGCAGGCAGATCAGTTTCTTCTTCATTGCGGATTCTCCTTGTCGTGGGCCTGTCAATGTGTGATCGGTTCGCGCGCCGCATCGTGCGGCGCGCGGGTCTTGTTATCGATGGAAAGGGAAGAAGGAACTCAGGCCGCCGCGAACGCCGCCTTCAAGTCGGCCACCCGGCGCCGTTCGCGCGCGATCATCATCTGGTTCACGACGATCACGCCGATCGTCACCGCCGTGATGAACAGCGTCGCCAATGCGTTCATTTCGGGGTTCAGCCCGAGCCGCACGCGCGAGAACACCACCAGCGGCAGCGTCGTCGAGCCCGGCCCCGACAGGAACGCCGACAGCACCAGATCGTCGATCGACAGCGTGAACGACAGCAGCCAGCCCGACAGCAGCGCCTGCGAGATCAGAGGCAGCGTCACCACGAAGAACACCTTCAGCGGCGTCGCGCCCAGGTCGAGCGCGGCTTCCTCCAGCGACTTGTTCATCTCCTTGACGCGCGACTGCACGATGATCGCCACGTACGACACGCAGAGCATCACGTGGCCGATCCAGATCGTCACCATCCCGCGACCCTTCGGCCAGCCGAACATCTGCTCCAGCGCCACGAACAGCAGCAGCAGCGAGATCCCCTGGATCACCTCCGGAATCACCAGCGGCGCGTTGATCATCCCCGTGTACAGCGTGAAGCCCTTGAAGCGGCCGAAGCGCGCGAGCACGAAGCCCGCCCACGTGCCGATCACGACCGACGCGGTGGCCGTCAACAGGCCGATCTTCAGCGACAGCCACGCGGCCGTGAGCAGCTCGTCGTCCTGCCACAGCGCCGCGTACCACTTCAGCGAGAAGCCCGACCACACCGTCACCAGCTTCGACTCGTTGAACGAGTACACGACCAGGCTGATGATCGGGATGTACAGGAACAGGAAGCCGAAGGCGAGAACGCCCGTCGACAGCGGTTTGCTCGGCTTGATCATTTCGCTTCCTCCAGTTCCTTGACCTGGTAGTACTGGAACAGCGCCATCGGCACCAGCAACAGCAGCACCATCGCGACCGTCACCGCGGACGCCATCGGCCAGTCCATGTTGTTGAAGAACTCGTCCCACATCACGCGGCCGATCATCAGCGTGTCGGCGCCGCCGAGCAGCTCCGGAATCACGTACTCGCCGACCGCCGGAATGAACACCAGCAGGCTGCCGGCGATGATCCCGTTCTTCGACAGCGGCAGCGTGATGCGCGTGAACGCGACCCACGGCTTGGCGCCCAGGTCGTACGCGGCCTCGAGCAGCGTGAGATCCATCTTCACGAGGTGCGCATACAGCGGCATCACCATGAACGGCAGGTACGAATAGACCATCCCGATGTAGACGCCCGCATCGCTGTGGTAGAGGCGCAGCGGCGTGTGGATGATGCCCAGTGCGATCAGCGTGTGATTCAGGAGGCCGTCATCCTTCAGGATGCCGATCCATGCGTACACGCGAATCAGGAACGACGTCCAGAACGGCAGCATCACGGCCATCATCAGCACGTTGCGCCGGCCCGGTTCCGAGCGCGCGATGTAGTACGCCATCGGGTAACCGATCAGCAGACACAGCACCGTCGACACGGCGGCCATCTTCAGCGAGCTGAGGTAGGTCGCGATGTACAGGTCGTCCTGCAGCAGGAACGCGTAGTGCGACAGCTGCAGCGCGAAGTGCACGACGCCGTCCTTGATCTCGACCAGCGACGTGTACGGCGGGATGCCCATCACCTGGTCGGCGAAGCTGATCTTGAACACCAGCACGAACGGCAGCGCAAAGAAGATCGTGAGCCACAGGAACGGCACGCCGATCGCGATGCCGCGGCCCGACGGCAGGAAGCGCGACAGCGCGGCGAAGCGGCCGCGGCGTTTGGCGGCATGTGTGGCAGCGGTGGCGCCGGGCTGGACCGGCGCGGACGGCGTGGAAGCGGAAGTTCTCATCATGTCGCCCTCACTGCGTCAGCACGACGCCGCTGGCCGGCGACCACGACACGAACACGTCGTCGTTCCACGCCGG
>NZ_LOSX01000071.1:0-803 GCF_001521985.1 Burkholderia sp. RF4-BP95
GCGCTCAACCGCGCGGGCAGCCGCGTGATCGTGAAGGCCGACGGCGTCTACCTGTGGGACTCGGACGGCAACAAGGTCATCGACGGCATGGCCGGCCTCTGGTGCGTAAACGTCGGCTACGGCCGCAAGGAACTCGCCGACGCCGCGTATCGCCAGCTTCAGGAACTGCCGTTCTACAACACGTTCTTCAAGACGACGCACCCGCCGGTGATCGAACTGTCGGCGATGCTCGCCGAAGTCACGCCCGCGGGCTTCAACCACTTCTTCTATTGCAACAGCGGCTCGGAAGGCAACGACACCGTGCTGCGTCTCGTGCACCAGTACTGGCGCGTGCAGGGCAAGCCGCAGAAGAAGGTCGTGATCTCGCGCAAGAACGGCTACCACGGCTCGACGATCGCGGGCGGCACGCTCGGCGGGATGGGCTACATGCACGAGCAGATGCCGTCGAAGGTCGAGAACATCGTGCACATCGACCAGCCGTATTTCTTCGGCGAAGCGCAGGCCGGCGAGACGCCCGAAGCGTTCGGCCTCGCGCGCGCGCAGCAGCTCGAGGCGAAGATCCTCGAACTCGGCGCGGAAAACGTCGCGGCATTCATCGGCGAGCCGTTCCAGGGCGCCGGCGGCGTGATCTTCCCGCCGTCGACGTACTGGCCGGAAATCCAGCGGATCTGCCGCAAGTACGACATCCTGCTCGTCGCCGACGAAGTGATCGGCGGCTTCGGCCGCACCGGCGAATGGTTCGCGCATCAGCACTTCGGCTTCGAGCCGGACCTGATCACGATGGCCAAGGGCCTGACGTCGGG
>NZ_LOSX01000072.1:0-80178 GCF_001521985.1 Burkholderia sp. RF4-BP95
CGACTATGCCGCCCTCATGCCATGGAGCATGCCTGCCACTCCCAACCTCTGATGGGCGTCGTTAAAAGACCGCATACGGTGGTCTCCATGATTGGCCTAGTGCTCGTGTTGCAGCAGCCAGTGAATTTTAGAGAGAGGTACTCGATTGTTTGATTCTGGTAGAACAGCCGTGGACCAAGCCCCGGCGCTTGTGCCGGAAAACTGGCCCGAGCAATGAAACAACCAAACGGAGTAGCCAGCGTCCTAGCCGGTTACTCCTTGGCGGTATTCTGCGATGAAACTGCGATAAGCGAACGTAATCAGGTCGCGCACCAATTCAAGAAGGCCACCGACCGGGAACCCATCGAATGGGTCACCGTGGGCCATCGCATTTCTGCGTTGCGCTAATGTCGGCTTCACCGTGCCGACTAGTTGACCGATCGCACTACCGCCACAGCGGGCGACAACAGGTATTTGCGCGTCAGTCAAACCGTCGACCTCCACTAGATGCTTGAGCACGGCGGCAAACGTCCGCTCTCGTGTCTTGAACTTGGTCCCATAGCGATCCATTAGCGCGAGTTCCAGCGTGGTCAGAGCGACCAGCTCGCCGGCCTTGATTAAGTCGGTGTCGATCCAGCCAAGCAAATAGAGCTTCTGCGCTCGGGCGTATTTCAGGCGCACAACATCTGGAATGCGAGCGTCCATGTCTAGGCTGGCGATGAACATGCGCCATTGATCAGCGTGGTTGAACTGAATGAAGCCACCTGGATTGCCTTGCACCGGCCAAGGCATCAAGAGCGGCTCTTGCCGCGCAGGTAATTCGATACGTGGAAGACCCATAGATGGGATTTCCTCACTACGGTAATGGAATAGCCTTCTGTGTGCGATCCAGCTTGCGATGAATCAACGACACCAGGGTCAGAATGTCGAGTGCATCTTGCTCGGACATGGGCCAGTTCGTCTTGGGTGCATGGGCCAATGGATTGCGCACGGCCCCGAACAGGCCGATCAGAAGATTCGCAAAGCCTTTCTGTTCGCTTTTCTCGGACTCTGTGATGAGCGGCCCTAACACCAAGACGGGCTGCTGACCCGCAAATGCCTTGTTCACCAGGTCTGCGCCATCACCGTTCAGGCCCGACAGCGTACGAATCCGCTCAGCGACACCTTTTGTCGCCTCGAAGACGGCATGGAAGTAGTTTTCGTCGAGCAATTCGGCACGGCAGTAGCTCAACACTTCCTCATGAACCGTCCGGCTTTCCAGCGCAGCTTTGAGTCGCCCGGCGCGTGCGCGGGCCGCATCCAAGGTCGTTGCCTTGTCGGCATGGCCAACCTTGCCATCCTCGCGCACGTAAAAACCAGAGAAGGCCAGCACAACATTGAGTTCGTCTCGCCGCCAAGCGAACGTTCCCGTATCGCGGGCATAGCTCACGGGATTCATCGCTCGATTGATGAACATGATGAGGTGGTTGCCGACCTGGTGCTGGTTCTGCGCTGCCGCCAAGGCATTGAATAATCGCTTCCATTTGGTGATGCCTGGTGATACGTCAGCGACATTGATCTCCTGCAGCAAACGCTCGATTTGTGTGCCCGTGAGCCCATGCACCGTGTCCGCCAGCACTTGGCAGACTGCTTGGAGGTGCTGGGAGTCGAAAGGGGTAATTCGCGTCGTCACCGCATGCCTCTAAGTTCCGTTAGGAACGCCGTGCCAATTTCCACGGCCTGCTCCGCGCCCACAGCGTCTACATCCACGCCATGCACGGCCGCATTCATGACGCGAAGGGCTCCAAGAAAGCGTTCAGTACTGGCCGGTGCGAGGCCACGTTGATGCAATTCGCGCAGCATATTGCCAATGCCGGCGGGCGCCGCCGAAGCAAGGCCGTTGTCAGATAGGATATCCCGTAAGATCCGCTCGATCTCAATTCGCAACTTGACAACGGACATCAGCGGAAACTCGCGTGCAAATTCCTCGGCGGTTGGCAGTGCCTGCTGCAACTGCGGCGGCAGTGCTGGGGAGAGCATGTACTGGGCAACGCCCATCGGCTTGCTCGAATCGCGTAAAGCATATTCGACGATCACTTCGTTACGCCCTTTGCACAGGATGATGCCAATGGTCGGCTGATCGTCCTTGTGCTTAAGCTGATCGTCGACGGCCGAGAGGTAGAAGTTCATCTTGCCGGCAAACTCGGGCTTGAACTCTTCGATCTTCAACTCAATCACGACGAAGCAACGCAATCGCAGGTGATAGAAGAGAAGATCGAGGTAATAGTCCTGGCCGCCGACTTCAAGATGGTATTGGCTGCCAACGAAGGCAAAGCCTTTGCCAAGTTCGAGGATCAGCGCGCGCAAGTGCTCAATCAGACCACGTTCGAGATCGCGCTCCAGCATATCGGGACCAAGGGCGAGAAAGTCGAAGGTATAGGGGTCTTTGAGGAGTTGCTGGGCAAGCTCGGACTGTTCAGCGGGCAACGTCCGCGAGAAGTTCGTGAGCGCGTTGCCCTGGCGAGCGAACAATTTGCTCTCTATCTGGTGGATAAGGACAGCACGGCTCCAGCCGTGTTCGATGGCCTGCTGTGCATACCATGCGCGCTCCTCGGGCGCCTTGACGGTATCGAGAAGGCTGACGTTATGCCCCCAGGGCAATTGTGCAACGACCTGTTGCACAAATTCGCCGTCAGGCCAGGCATCGGCGAAGGCACGCATATATTTGAGGTTTCGGGCCGAAAGCCCAGTCATTTCGGGGAATGCCTGGCCCAAATCGACGGCCAGTCGGTCGATAACCTTGGCACCCCACCCTTCCCGCTCCTGCCGAATCAAAATGTCGCGGCCAATGCTCCAATAAAGCAGGATCAATTCGCGATTGACCGACAGGCTAGCGCGATGACGGGCCTCGGAAATCCGGCTCTTCAGGTCACCGACGAAGGCTGCGTAGCTCTGTACTGTGATCTCGGCAGTCGATTTCGCAGTCTTGGCACGACTCGATGCTGGCTTGGACGACCGTGGGCTCATGCGGCCACCTCCTTGGGTGAAGATTTTGTGCGTTTGCTTCCTAGCGGCACGTTACGACCATTTTCCTTTCGGTGCCGGTATGGGTGGTAGTTGCCCTCACCGTCCACAGTTGCAGGGACTACCGTCGCTGGTGTGGCCGGTGCTCGGCTGTCGACAGTATCTCGCCGCTGATTAGCAACCTTGCCGGCTGCCGCCCGCACGGAATTATCCTCGGTATGCACACGAGTCGTGAACATGGTGACGGTCTCGTCGCAGTCACGCCACTCTCCGACCTTGATGGGAACACCGGCATTAGCGATGTCGGTTGCTGCGCGATGGCGGATGCCATGCGCCCCGACGCCATTTCGGATTTTCGGCATAGCAATTGAGATCAAGATTGCTCCAAGTTCGCCGTACCACGCTACAGCAAGTTGTCCCGATAGGTATTGAACCTCACCATGCCTCCATGCGTGTACTCATGGAGTCCGATGTGGAACACCTACCGCAAGCAGTATCCAGCGCAGCTGGCATCGACACCGGCCAGCATCTTCCTGTGCCGGGCACGGAAGCCTACGAGGAGTTGCCGCAGTTCCCGAAGCGCAATCCCCTTCCCTACCGTCGTACCATCCGCCGCCAGGAACTGCGGCAGATCGTTCCCTTGGCGGAAACGACGATCTACGAAATGGAGCGCCGCGGCGAGTTCCCGCGCCGCTTCAACCTGACGCCGCGCTGCGTTGTGTGGGACTTGGCAGAAGTGGAAGCGTGGATCGAGCAACGCAAGCAAGATCGTCGCGGCAGCGTCTCGAAGCCAGATGTCTACCTACGAAAGACCCGCCCTGTTCGGGCGGGTTCGAGTGAGGAATGAAGCTGGACAGCAGCTCTCGTCCAATCACGCCATCGCGCTCAACGCCGGGACCACCACGTTCTCCGGCATCAGCTTCGGCACATAGGCCTGCCCGCCGCCCCAAGCATCGACCATGTTGGCCCACTCTTGCAGCATGTGGCGCCGTTGCTCCGCGTATTCGGCCTTGTTATAGACCGAGCGCGAGGAATGCCCGTCCTCGTGCGCCAGGCACTTCTCGATCCAGTCGCGATTGAAGCCGATTTCGTTCAGCAACGTCGAGCCGGTACGTCGCAGGTCATGGACAGTGAACGGTTGCAGTGGCAACCCTTTCGTCTTTGCCGCCTCCGCCACGAGCTGCGTGACCCGATTCAAGGTTGCATTTGACATGCACCGCTCTGGGTCGTAACGAGAGGGAAAAACGAATCTTGAGCCGGCGGCGCAGGCGTGTAGCGTCACGAAGATGTCGAGCGCTTGGCTCGACAGATAGACCACGTGCGGATTGCGCCCCTTCATCCGCTGCTTCGGAATCGTCCAGGTCTTGCTCTCGAAATCGACCTCATCCCAAGTAGCCTGAATCAGTTCGCTCTTACGCACCAGCGTCAGCAAAATCAGGCGCAGCGCCAGCTTAATGGTCGGATAGGTCGCAACCGATTCCATCTGTTGTACAAACAGTCGGATTTCCAGCGGCGACAAGGCGCGATCCTTCGGAACGAAGGTGGCGATCGAGGCCGCTCCCACGCTGTCAGCGGGGTTGTCCACCTTTTCGCCGTGTGCGATGGCATAGACATAGACCTGCTTCACGATGTCCCGAATCTGAACCGCGGTGGCGGGCGCCCCGCGTTCCTTGACCTTGTTGCACAAGGCTCGCAGGTCTTCGGCCTGGATCTCGGTCAGCAGGCGGTTCTGGAAGACCGGCAAGATGTCCCGGTCGATGATGTGCTTGCGCATAGCACGCGTGCTGTCTGCCAATCGTGCATTGGCCAGCCACGTCTCCATCGCCGTACCGAAGGTCTTGATGGCGACCACCCGGCGTTTTTCGCGTTGCTTTTCGAGCGCAGGCGAGATGCCCTTCAGCACAGCTTTGCGCGCGTCCAGGAGCAGTTCGCGCGCCATCGCCAGTGAGATGCCGCCGGGACCGTAGCGCCCGAGGGTCAGCGTCTCGCGGCGTCCGTTGAGGCGGTAGTCGTAGCGGAAGGTGACAGTACCGCTGGGCGATACCGTCACGTACATCCCGTCCCGGTCAGAAGCCTTATAAATCTTGGATTTAGGCTTCAGATTTCGTAGTGCAGCGTCGGTCAGCATCTAGGTTTCCTCTGGCTTTTGACGGCTTTACCGTCAGGCTTTACCGTCAAGGACCTGGAGACCTGTTGATGCCCGGAAAGCCGCATAAAACAAGCTTTCCTGAGAAGGCTTTTACCGTCAAAGACGGTAAAAGTCTGAATAGTGAACGAGAGCGTCTTAATCCCGCCTCGATTTTTACCGTCAGCTCTACCGTCAACTTTTTCTGTTGGCGGGCGATAGCCACCGATAGCTGCCGTGACGTATTTTTCTCTAAATCAATACGTTACGTCGGTTTTTCGATGGCTGACGATAGTCCTCGAAGGACGTCAATTCACTCCCACTCGATCGTCGCCGGCGGCTTGCCCGAGATGTCGTATACCACGCGGTTGATCCCGCGCACCTCGTTGATGATCCGGTTGGACGCGCGGCCGAGCAGCGCGTACGGCAGGTGCGCCCAGTGCGCGGTCATGAAGTCGGTGGTCTGCACCGCGCGCAGCGACGTCACGTAGTCGTACGTGCGGCCATCGCCCATCACGCCGACCGACTTCACCGGCAGGAACACCGCGAACGCCTGGCTCGTCAGGTCGTACCAGGTCTTGCCGACGTCGGCCTCGCCGCACAGGCCCGCTGCCGCGTCCTGCGCAGTGGCGGTCGTGCCGCGCAGTTCCTCGATGAAGATCGCATCCGCGCGACGCAGCAGGTCCGCGTATTCGCGCTTCACTTCGCCGAGAATCCGCACGCCGAGGCCCGGGCCCGGGAACGGATGGCGGTACACCATCTCCGGCGGCAGGCCGAGCGCGACGCCCAGTTCGCGCACTTCGTCCTTGAACAGGTCGCGCAGCGGCTCGAGCAGCTTCAGGCCGAGCGTTTCCGGCAGGCCGCCGACGTTGTGGTGGCTCTTGATCGTCGTCGCCTTCTTCGTCTTCGTGCCGCCCGACTCGACCACGTCCGGATAGATCGTGCCCTGTGCGAGCCACTTCGCCTTCGACAGCTTCTTCGCTTCCGCCTGGAACACTTCGACGAACTCGCGGCCGATGATCTTGCGCTTCGCTTCCGGATCGGTCACGCCGGCCAGATGGCCGAGGAACTGCTCGGACGCGTCGACGTGCACGACCTTCGCATGCAGGCGGCCCTCGAACATGTCGAGCACCATCTTGCCTTCGTTCAGGCGCAGCAGGCCGTGGTCGACGAACACGCAGGTGAGCTGGTCGCCGATCGCGCGATGGATCAGCGCCGCCGCGACGCTCGAATCCACCCCGCCCGACAGGCCGAGAATCACTTCCTCGTCACCGACCTGCTCGCGGATCTTCGCAACGGCTTCCTCGATGTGATTCTTCATGATCCAGTCGGGCTTCGCGCCGGCGATCTGCAGCACGAAGCGTTCGATGATCTGGCGGCCCTTCACCGTGTGCGTGACTTCCGGGTGGAACTGCACCGCGTAGTAGCCGCGCGCCTCGTCGGCCATGCCGGCGATCGGGCAGCTCGGCGTCGACGCCATCAGCGCGAAGCCCGGCGGCAGCTCGGCAACCTTGTCGCCGTGGCTCATCCAGACCTTCAGCATCCCGTGGCCTTCGGCCGTCTTGAAATCCTCGATGCCGTCGAACAGGCGCGTATGCCCGTGCGCGCGCATTTCCGCGTAGCCGAATTCGCGATGGTCGCTCCACTCGACCTTGCCGCCGAGCTGCACGGCCATCGTCTGCATGCCGTAGCAGATGCCGAGCACCGGCACACCGAGATCCCACACGGCCTGCGGCGCACGCAGCTGGTGGTCTTCGTACGTGCTCGCATGGCTGCCCGACAGGATCACCGCCTTCGGCGCGAACTCGCGGACGAAGTCGTCGGACACGTCGTTCGGATGGATTTCGCAGTAGACGTGCGCTTCGCGCACGCGGCGCGCGATCAGTTGGGTGACTTGCGAACCGAAGTCGAGAATCAGGATTTTGTCGTGCATGGCTGCGGACAGGATGAAGAGAATAAGAAAAGCAGCGCATGAAGCGCTGCGTCAATAGCATGGACAACGGCGTCGGGCGGCAGGCGGCTCGCGCGACGCATCGCCGGTCAATCCTGCGACGGCGGGCGGGCGTCGAACGCGACGCTGCCTGACAATCGGTCGGATTCGGCCGGCGTGGCTGCCGACGGCGCCGCCGGACGGCCGACGACCGGTTCGACCCGTTGCTGCGGGGCGGAGGCCGGCGCCGGTGCGGCCGGACGCTGCGCGTCCCGGGCCTCGAGCGCCTGCGCCTTCTCGCGCCGCCGCACGGCCGAGGCGAGGCGTACGCCGCCGACACCGAGCACGATCAGCGCGACACCGGCCATCGTCGACAGCACGCGGCCGGCGGCCGCGAGCGCGGGACCGTTGCCGGTGCCGAACGACCACACCACCGCCAGCACGCCGATCAGCCAGTTCACATGGCCGACCGTACGCGCGACGGGCGCCGTGAGATCGCCGTTGACCGCCGCATGGAACGCGAGCCACGCGAGGCCGAGCAGCGCGATGCCGAACGCCTGGCCGAGCATCGCCGGCTGGATGTTCGCCAGCTGCAGCGCGTTGAACAGCGCCTGCCAGGGCGTCAGCACGAACAGCACGCCGAACGCCAGCAGCAGCACGGCATCGACGATCAGCACGGCTCGCAGCAACGGTTTCATCGGCGATCAGTCCACGTGGTAGTTCGGTGCTTCCTTCGTGATCTGCACGTCATGCACGTGCGACTCGCGCATGCCCGCCGCGGTGATCTGGACGAATTCGGCCTTGTCGTGCAGCTCGTCGATCGTGCGGCAGCCGCAGTAGCCCATGCTCGCGCGCACGCCGCCGACCAGCTGGAACAAGATCGCGTTGACCGAACCCTTGTATGCGACGCGGCCTTCGATGCCTTCCGGCACGAGCTTGTCGATATTCGCCGAGTTGTCCTGGAAGTAGCGGTCTGCCGCGCCGTCCTTCATCGCGCCGACCGAACCCATGCCGCGGTACGACTTGTACTGGCGACCCTGATACAGGAACACGTCGCCCGGCGCCTCTTCGGTGCCCGCGAACATGCTGCCCATCATCACCGCGTTCGCGCCGGCCGCGAGGGCCTTCGACACGTCGCCCGAGAAACGCACGCCGCCGTCGGCGATGCACGGCACGCCGGTGCCCTTCAGCGCTTCCGCGACGTTCGCGATCGCGCTGATCTGCGGCACGCCGACGCCCGCGACGATCCGCGTCGTGCAGATCGAGCCCGGGCCGATGCCGACCTTGACCGCGTCCGCGCCGTATTCGACGAGCGCCTTCGCGGCGGCTGCCGTCGCGATGTTGCCGCCGATCACCTCGACGTGCGGGAAGTTCTGCTTGACCCAGCGCACGCGCTCGAGCACGCCCTTGCTGTGGCCGTGCGCGGTATCGACGACGATCACGTCGACGCCGGCCTGCACCAGCAGCTCGACGCGCTCTTCGTTGTCCGGGCCGACGCCGACCGCCGCGCCTGCGCGCAGCTTGCCGTGTTCGTCCTTGCACGCATCCGGGTGTTCGGTCTGCTTGGTGATGTCCTTGACGGTCATCAGGCCGCGCAGTTCGAACGCGTCGTTGACGACCAGCACGCGCTCGAGGCGGTGGCTGTGCATCAGCGCCTTCGCTTCGGCGAGCGGCGTGCCTTCCTTGACCGTGACGAGGCGCTCGCGCGGCGTCATGATCGACTTGACCGGTTCGTCGAGGCGCGATTCGAAACGCAGGTCGCGGTTCGTGACGATGCCGACGAGTTGCGGGCCTTCCACGACCGGGAAGCCCGAGATGCCATGCTGACGCGACAGCGCGATCACGTCGCGCACCTTCATCTGCGGCGGAACCGTGATCGGGTCGCGCACGACGCCCGATTCGAAACGCTTGACCTTCGCGACCTCGCGGGCCTGCTCGGCCGGCGTGAGGTTCTTGTGGACGATGCCCACACCACCCTGCTGCGCCATCGCGATCGCGAGGCGACCTTCGGTGACCGTGTCCATCGCGGCGGACACGAGCGGCATGTTCAGGGAGATGTTGCGGGTCAGCTTGGTCTTCAGGCTGGTGTCGCGCGGGAGAACGTCGGAGAAGGCGGGAACGAGGAGCACATCATCGAAAGTGAGTGCTTTTTGGATCAGACGCATGGCAAATCCTATGGGCGCAAAAGCGAATTATACGCGAAGCGCTGCGAATTTTCACAACACGAACAACGGGTTAGGCGTTTTCAAGCGTTTGGGGGCCGAATCGTTCGGATCGCCGTTCGGTTCGTTTTCGATCGCCTTTCGTTTCACCCCCGCATCGCCCCATTCGCGCAGGCGGCCGGAATCGGGCCGATCGCACGTCGTGGCCGCGCGACGGCGGCCCTGCCGGCGGGGCCTCGGCCAGCCCCGCTCGGCACATCCCTGCGGCCCCGGGCGGCACTAGACCAGCCCGGCCGCGGCGCGCGCAATCATCGCCACGCCGACACCGATCGCGCCGCCGCCGACGATCCGGGCAACGCGTTCGCCGCCCGGCGCCAGCCGCTCGGCGGCGATCGCCCCGGTCACGACGGCCATCACGCGTAGATCCATCATGCCGGCTGCCAGGGCAACGGCCATCAGGTTCCCGCAGCAGGCGCCGCAACGTAGCGCGGTTCGCACGCCGTACCACCAAGCAACCGCGGCCGCGGCTCCGGCCCGCCGCGCACATGCGTCGTCCGGTGCATGCCGGCAGCAAGCGAGCCGGCGCGCCTTCCAGCCGGACAACTGCAGCACGCCCGCGCCGAGCACGACCGTGCCGGACGCGAACGGCATCGCGACGGCGAGCGCGGGCAACCGCGCGGCGACCGCCGCCAGCGCGGTGCCGCCTGGAAACACCAGCGCGCCGAGCGCCATCCACGCGGAGAAATAACCGGCGCCCGCGACCGCGACCAACCATGCCGCGCGCGTCTCGCCCGACAGGCCGAGGCTCCGCCGGTATCGCCAGAGCACCGGCGCCAGCACCGGCAGCATCATCGTCACCGTCATCGCGCCCCACATGCCTGCGAACGCGGCGAACGCGCGCCCTGCCTCCCATCCGCACGGCCGGAGCCATCCAGCCGACAACGTCCAGCCGCCCGCCATCGGCATGCCGCCCATCGCGTCCATCGATGCGTGCTGCGCGAGCGTCGCCCAGACGCCGGCGCCAAATACCGCGACGAGCGCGGCGCCGAATGCCCGCCGGCCACCGCCCGGCGCGCCGGGCGCAGCCGGTTTCGTCGTGGCGCTCATTGCCCGCTCCCGCCGCTCGCCGGCCCGCGCTCAGCCGCGCGCGTACTCGTCATGGCGGCGCCACCACACGCCCGTCTCGTTGCGCCCGCGCGGCGCACGATCGAGCCACTGATACATCCCCCACAGCCCGTCGAGCCCGCGTGCGTACGTCGAATACGTGTGATAGACGACGCCATCCTCGCGCACGAACGCACTCATCCCGGGCCGGTCGCGCGCATACGTGGCGGCGTCGGTGCCGCAGGTCGCCGCGAACTGGGCGACGGCCGCCGGCGGCGGGTCCATGTCCATCGCGTGACCGGCCCGCGCATAGTTGTATTCGACGTCGCCGGTGCGTTGCTGCGTTTCGGTGAACGACACGTTGAAGTCGAAATTGAACTCGCCGCCGTCGGACGACGCCCACGGAAAGTGCCAGCCCATCCGCTGCCGGTACGCGAGCAGCTTCGCGAGCGGCGCGCGCGACACCGCCGCGAGCGTCACGTCGTGGTTCGCGAGGTGGACCGCAAAACCGTCGAAACCGTCGGCGAGCGCCGAGCACGACGGGCAGCCGGCCTTGTAGTCGGGGCCGAACATGAAGTGATAGACGAGCAGTTGCGAACGGCCGCCGAACAGGTCGTCGAGCGTCGCCGGGCCGTCCTCGGTGTCGAACCGGTAGGCCTTGTCGACGCGCACCCACGGCAGCGCCTGGCGCCGCCGCGCGAGTTCGTCGCTTTGCCGCGTCAACGCCTTTTCCGCATCGAGCAGCGCGCGGCGCGCAGTCAGCCATTCGGCGCGCGTTCCGGTGAGATGGTTCGTCATTGCAGGTTCCTCCTTTCGATGGATATCCGGGCACGGCGCCTCTGCCGTGTGCGTGGTGCTAGATTAGGGCCGGGCATCGGACCGGAGGGAGTGACAACTGTGTCGGGATTCGGATGGATTCGCTGATCACGGCCGCCGCGCGGGCGCTCGCGGCGGGCGACCCGCTCGGCGCGCTGAACCGCGTCGCACTGCGCGGCGACGCGCCCGCGCTCGCGTTGCGCGGCATCGCGATGGCGCAGCTCGGCGATTTCGAGCGCGCGCGGGCGCTCGTGCGCGGCGCGGCACGCGCGTTCGGCGCGAAGGAAGCGCTCGCGCGGGCGCGCTGCGTCGTCGCGGAAGCCGAAATCGCGCTGGCGTCCCGCGACCTCGGCTGGCCGTCGCGCGCCCTCGAAGCCGCCTGCGCGACGCTCGACGCACACGGCGACCGCGCGAACGCCGCGCATGCGCGCTATCTCGGCGTGCGCCGACTGCTGCTGATCGGGCACGTCGACGAAGCCGAACGGCAGCTCGCGAACCTCGATCCCGCACCACTGCCGGCCGCATCGCGCGCGGCCCACGAACTGATCGCGGCCGGCATCGCGATGCGCCGCATCCGCCCGCACTTCGCGCGCACGGCACTCGCCCGTGCCCGCGCGGCCGCACGGGACGCCGGCATCGCCGCGCTGACGGCCGAAGTCGAGACGGCCGCACGCATGCTGGATACGCC
This sequence comes from Burkholderia sp. RF4-BP95, assembly GCF_001521985.1. NCBI lineage: Bacteria > Pseudomonadati > Pseudomonadota > Betaproteobacteria > Burkholderiales > Burkholderiaceae > Burkholderia > Burkholderia sp. RF4-BP95. Next base: position 11,808 of record NZ_LOSX01000072.1, read on the forward strand.
GGCCGCGCGGCTCATCGCGCGCGGTGCGTCGCGGCTCGTGCTGCTCGACGAGGTCGAGGCGCTGCTGGAATCGAATGCGCTGGTCGTCGATGCATGCCGCCACGCCGTGCGCGACGCACGCACGACCGTGTCGCTCACGCGCCGCCCGGTGCTGTTCGTGCTCGCCCGCGCGCTGGGCGAGGCGTGGCCCGGCGACGTGTCGAGAAACGCGCTCGTCGCCGCGGCGTTTCGCGCGAGACACGCGGACGAATCGCATCGCGCACGCCTGCGCGTCGAGATCGGCCGCTTGCGCGCGATGCTGCGCCCGCTCGCGAACGTCACCGCGACGCCGCGCGGCTTCGCGCTCGAGCCGCTCGGCCCACGCGAGACCGTCGTGCTCGCGCGTCCGGTCGACGATCGCCATGCGGCCGTGCTCGCGCTGCTCGCGGACGGCGAGGCATGGTCGAGCTCCGCGCTGGCGCTCGCGCTTGGCGCGAGCCAGCGCACCGTGCAGCGCGCGCTCGATGCGCTCGCCGAAGCGGACAAGGTGCAGGCGCTCGGCCGCGGTCGCGCGCGCCGCTGGATGACGCCGCCGCTACCCGGATTCGCGACGACCTTGTTACTCCCCGCACCGCTGCCGGGCGACTAGGATGGGCACACCAACGACGAGGTGACAGACATGAAACGCTCCACCGCAGACATCCTCCGCGAATACGGCCCGTTTCCGGGCGTCGACGGCGTGCACGGCGTCACGTTCGACGGACAGCGCGTCTGGTTCGCGTCCGGCGACAAGCTGAACGCGCTCGACCCGGAACGCGGCACGACCGTGCGCGCACTCGACGTCGCCGCGCACGCAGGCACCGCGTTCGACGGGCGTCATCTGTTCCAGATCGTCGAGGACCGCATCGAGAAGATCGATCCCGATTCGGGCCGCGTGCTCGCGACGATCCCCGCGCCCGGCGGCGGCGCGGATTCGGGGCTCGCGTGGGCCGAAGGTACGCTGTGGGTCGGCCAGTATCGCGAGCGCAAGATTCATCAGGTGGATCCGCAATCGGGCGCCGTGCTGCGCACGATCGAGTCGAACCGCTTCGTCACCGGCGTGACGTGGGTCGACGGCGAGCTGTGGCACGGCACCTGGGAAGCGGACGAGAGCGCGCTGCGGCGGATCGACCCGCGCACCGGCCAGGTGCTCGAACAGGTCGACATGCCGCCCGGTGTCGGCGTGTCGGGGGTGGAATCCGACGGTCGCGACCTCTTCTACTGCGGCGGCGGCAACAGCGGCAAGCTGCGCGCCGTGCGGCGCCCTGCGCGAGCACGCGCGGAGGGCGACGGTGCGGCGGCATCCGAGCCGGTCGAGCGCTGATGGCCGATCATCGACGGGCCACCCGGCCCGCCGCCATCTCCGGTCAACGCCGGAACGAATCGCGATGGCGCTCCCGGCCGATCCCGAATTTCGCCCGCTCCGCGAGTGCAGAAATGAACAAGACGCTGTCGCGCCGCCGTCGTTAAGATGCGCGCTCGTCAGTCATTCGTTCGGAGCAGTCGATGCAGCGCGGTGTAGTGTATGGCGTCCTTGCGGGCGCGTTGTGGGGGATGGTCTTTCTCGTGCCGCGGCTGATGACCGACTTCTCGCCGCTGCTGCTGAGCGCGGGCCGCTACGCGATGTACGGCCTCGTGTCGCTGGCGGCGGCACTGCCGGCTGCCCGTTCGCTGCTCGTGCGGCTTACGCGCGAGGATATCGTCGCGCTCGCGAAGCTCGCGCTGATCGGCAACGTCGCGTACTACATGCTGCTGTCCGGCGCCGTGCATCTGATCGGCATCGCGCCCAGCTCGCTGATCGTCGGCGTGCTGCCCGTGACCGTCACGCTCGCCGGCCTCGGCGACCAAGGCGCGATGCCGCTGCGGCGCCTCGTCGCCCCGCTCGCACTGGTGATCGCCGGCATCGTCTGCATCAACGTCGACCTGTTCACATCGGAAGCCGCACATGCGACGACGCTCGGCCAGAAGCTCGCCGGCATCGCGTGCGCAACCGGCGCGCTCGCGAGCTGGACCTGGTACGCGGTCGCGAACACGCGCTACCTGCAGCGCCACCATCATTTCGGCGGCAACGAATGGTCGGTGCTGTGGGGTGTCGTGACGGGCCTGATCGGCGGCCTCTGCTGGCTCGCGATCCTCGCGCTGCCGGCCGGCACGGTCCAGGCGGCAGTCCCGGCATCGCGCTGGCAACTGTTCTGGCTGCTGAACCTCGCGCTCGCGATCGGCGCGTCGTGGCTCGGCAACGGACTGTGGAACGCGGCATCGAAGCGGCTGCCGCTCACGCTGTCCGGCCAGCTGATCGTGTTCGAGACCGTGTTCGCGATGCTCTACGCATTCGTCTACGACCACCGGATGCCGCGCGTGCTCGAGATCGCGGCGCTCGCGCTGCTGCTGGCGGGCGTGTACGGGTCGGTGCGCCGGCACGGCGACACGCATGCGAGCGGCGACACGCCCGGCCGTGCAGCCGCGAACGCGAACATCACGGCCCACTGAGCGCGTGCGAGCCTGGTCTGACGAATCGGGACAAAAGGAAATGGAGCGATGCTGGCGCGACGCGTCAGCGCGCGTCCTTGTGCATCCACTTGCGGCCCTCGATGGAGCCCTCGCGGCGGGTCTTGTCGACGCGCCGCTGGCGCGCGAGCTTCGGATCGACGATCAACGGGCGGTAGATCTCGACACGATCATGATCGGCAAGCGGCGCGTCGAGCGGCGCGAGCTTGCCGAACACGCCGGTTTTTGCGTGCACGAGGTCGATTTCCGGGTGCAGCGCGAGCACGCCGCTCGCATCGATCGCCGCGCGCACGGTCGCGCCTTCGGGCAGCGACACCGGAATCAGCGTCTGACGATCCGGCAGCGCGTAACAGACTTCGATCGACAGCATCGCGTCACCCCTTCCCGTAGCGCTGGTCGGCGCGCTTGACGAACGAATCGACGAACGTGTTCGCGATATGGCTGAACACCGGCCCGATGATCTTCTCGAGCAGGATGCTCGAGAACTCGTAGTGCAGCGCAAATTCGATCTTGCATGCATCGGAGCGCAGCGGGATGAAGCGCCACGAACCCGTGAACTTCCGGAACGGGCCGTCCGCGAACTCCATGTCGATCCGTGTCGGGCGCTGCTGCGTGTTGCGCGTCGCGAAATGCTGCTTGATGCCCTTGAAGTTGATGTCGATGCGCGCTTCCATCCCGCTGTCGTCCTGACGGCGAATCTCGACGCCGCCGCACCAGGGCAGGAAATTGGGGTAATCGGCCACGTCGGTGACGAGGTCGAACATCTGTTCCGCCGAATGACGGATCAATACGGTTTTCTGGACATCTGCCATAAATCGCGCGGCATCGCTCGAGGTAAGAACGCAAGCCGGGCGATTCCCGCCCCGCTTTGCTAAAATCGTGATTTTAAACGAGTTGGCCCGATCCTTTCATGAGCATCATCGACAACAGGAAAGCGCACTTCGATTATCACATCGAGGAACGCTACGAGGCGGGGCTCGTGCTCGAGGGCTGGGAAGTCAAGGCGCTGCGCGCCGGGCGCGGCCAGATCAAGGAAGGCTACGTCGTGGTCAAGAACGCCGAGATCTTCCTGATCGGCACCCACATCAGCCCGCTGCCCGAAGCCTCGACGCACATCAAGCCCGATCCGGTCCGCACGCGCAAGCTGCTGCTGCATCGCGACGAAATCAAGAAACTGATCGGCAAGGTCGAGCAGCGCGGCTACACGCTCGTGCCGCTGAACTTCCACTACAAGGGCGGTCGCGTGAAATGCGACATCGCGCTCGCGAAGGGCAAGAAGCTGCACGACAAGCGCGAAACCGAGAAGAAACGCGACTGGGAGCGCGAAAAGGCCCGCATCATGCGCGCCGGTACCTGACGCGCAACATCCCGCATCGCAAACGACACGGCCCGCTCGAAGCGGGCCGTGTGCTTTTGTGAGCCGCGATGCGTCGATGCGACGATCGAGCAGCCGCGCACGGTTCCTGATGAAACCCTGCGCCGCTTATCGTCATGCGAGCAGGATCGCGATTCCATGGCGCGACGTTTCGCCGCATGCCGGCCGCACGCAACGGCCGGACGGCTCACCGAGCCGCGCGTGCGCTCAACCCTTTCCGACCGCGGCTGGCGTCGCGTTCTTGACGATCGTCAGCGCCGACGCGATCGCGGTGCCGAGATCCGACAGGTTCGCCGGCACGATCAGCGTATTGCCCTGTTTCGCGAGGTTCGAGAAGGCACCGACGTACTGCTCGGCGACCTTCAGGTTCACGGCATCCATCCCGCCCTGCGACTGGATCGCGTTCGCGATCTTCTGGATGGCCTGCGCGTTCGCCTCTGCCACCGCGAGAATCGCGGCCGCCTCGCCCTGCGCCTGGTTGATCGCGGCCTGCCGCTCGCCTTCCGACTTCTGGATCGCCGCCTCGCGCGCGCCCGACGCGAGGTTGATCTGCTCCTGCTTGCGGCCTTCGGATGCGGCGATCAGCGCGCGCTTTTCCCGCTCGGCGGTGATTTGTGCCTGCATCGCGTGCAGGATTTCCTTCGGCGGCGTCAGGTCCTTGATCTCGTAACGCAGCACTTTCACACCCCAGTTCGCGGCAGCCTGGTCGAGCGCCGACACGATGTTGTGGTTGATGAAGTCGCGTTCCTCGAAGGTCTTGTCGAGCTCGAGCTTGCCGACCACCGACCGTAGCGTCGTCTGCGCGAGCTGCGTGATCGCGAGCACGAAGTTGCTCGATCCGTACGACGCCTTCATCGGATCGGTCACCTGGAAGTACAGCACGCCGTCGACCTGCAGTTGCGTGTTGTCGCGCGTGATGCAGACCTGGCTCGGCACGTCGAGCGGAATTTCCTTCAGCACGTGCCGGTAGGCGATCCGGTCGACGAACGGCAGCACGATATTGAGACCGGGCGACAGCGTCGCGTGATAGCGCCCGAAGCGTTCGAGCACCCACGCATGCTGCTGCGGCACGATCTTCACCGTCTTCGACACGATCACAATGGCGATGACGAGCAGGACGACCCAGATGATCAGCGAATCCATGAAATGTTCTCTCCTTGTTGTATCAGCGGACGATCAGCCCGCGGGTTTCGCTACGACCACGAGACAGTTGCCGCGCACGGCGCGTACCTGATACACGCGCACGTCGTCGCGCTCGCCGTGCGCGAGTTCGACGTCCCAGTCGGCGCCGCGGTATTGCACGCGCGCGTGGCCGTCATGCCACGCGTCGACCGTGACGGTCGAGCCGATATCGAGATTGACGTCGGGATTCGTCGACGTGTCGCGCTTCTGCTTGCGCCCGAGCCCCGAGCGGCGCAGCACGATCATCGCGATGATCGCGACCACGGCGGCCACGCCAAACTGCACGTGCGGCGCGAAACCGGCCAGTTGCAGCAATCCGCCCGCGAGAAAACCGAGCGCAATCATCAGCAGGTAGAACGTGCCCGTGAGCAATTCGGCCACGACCAGCACACCCACCGCGACCCACCAGAACAGATGCCCCGACATCATTGTGGTCTCCAGAAAAACGGTCCCGTACGCTCACTATATTCTTCGCTGCCGCAAGCGGACGCGACCGGCACGCCCGGGTCGGCCGGGTCACCCCGTTACGTACCGACAAACAAAAACACCCCGGTGCTTACCGGGGTGTTTATAACACGAACCTTGCATTTTGCCTTCAACGCAAGCGCGGCGGTACCGCACTTGCGCCGAACGGCCATTACCGACCGTTACTTCCGGTTGGCGAGCGCCTGCCACGTATCGATGATCGTGTCCGGGTTCAGCGAGATCGACACGATGCCTTCGTCGGTCAGCCATTGCGCGAAGTCCGGATGATCGGACGGGCCCTGACCGCAGATGCCGACGTACTTGCCCATCTTGCGGCAGGTATCGATCGCCCGCTTGAGCAGGAACTTGACGGCCGGGTCGCGTTCGTCGAAGTCGACGGCCAGCAGTTCCATGCCCGAGTCGCGGTCGAGGCCGAGCGTGAGCTGCGTGAGGTCGTTCGAACCGATCGAGAAACCGTCGAAGTGCTCGAGGAACTCTTCGGCAAGGATCGCGTTGGTCGGAACTTCACACATCATCACGAGGCGCAGGCCGTTCTCGCCACGCTTCAGGCCGAACTTCTCGAGCAGGCCGACGACGCGCTCCGCCTGCTTCACGGTCCGCACGAACGGCACCATGATCTCGACGTTGGTCAGGCCCATCTCGTCGCGCACGCGCTTCAGCGCACGGCACTCCATCTCGAACGCCTGCGCGAAGTCTTCGGCGATGTAGCGCGACGCGCCGCGGAAGCCCAGCATCGGGTTTTCCTCGTCCGGCTCGTAGCGCGAACCGCCGATCAGCTTCTTGTACTCGTTCGACTTGAAGTCGGACAGACGCACGATCACGGGCTTCGGATAGAACGCCGCGGCGATCGTCGCGACGCCTTCCGTCAGCTTGTCGACGTAGAACTGGCGCGGCGACGCGTGGCCGCGCGCGACGCTCTCGACCGCCTTCTTCAGATCCTGGTCGATGTTCGGGTACTCGAGGATCGCCTTCGGGTGCACGCCGATGTTGTTGTTGATGATGAACTCGAGACGCGCGAGGCCAACACCACCGTTCGGCAGTTGCGAGAAGTCGAACGCGAGCTGCGGGTTGCCGACGTTCATCATGATCTTGACCGGGATTTCCGGCAGTTCGCCGCGCTGCACTTCCGTGACTTCCGTCTCGAGCAGCCCGTCGTAGATCTTGCCTTCGTCGCCTTCCGCGCACGACACCGTGACGAGCGCGCCGTCCTTCAGGATGTCGGTCGCGTCGCCGCAGCCGACGACTGCCGGCACGCCGAGCTCACGCGCGATGATCGCCGCGTGGCAGGTCCGGCCGCCACGGTTCGTGACGATCGCCGCCGCACGCTTCATCACCGGCTCCCAGTTCGGGTCGGTCATGTCCGCCACCAGCACGTCGCCCGGCTGCACGCGTTCCATTTCCGACGGATCCTGGATCACGCGCACGGGGCCCGCGCCGATCTTCTGGCCGATCGCACGACCCGTCGCCAGCACCTGCGACTGGCCCTTCAGCTTGAAGCGCTGCTCGGCCTTGCCGGTCGCCTGGCTCTTCACCGTTTCCGGACGCGCCTGCAGGATGAAGATCTTGCCGTCGCGGCCGTCCTTGCCCCACTCGATGTCCATCGGACGCTGGTAGTGCTTCTCGATGATGACCGCGTACTTCGCCAGCTCGATCACGTCTTCGTCGGTGATCGAGTAGCGGTTGCGCTGCTCGTGCGGCACGTCGACCGTCTTCACGCGGCCCGGCTCGCCCGGCTGCGTGAATTCCATCTTGATCAGCTTCGAGCCGATCGAGCGGCGGATGATCGGGTACTTGTCCTGCGCGAGCGTCGTCTTGAACACGTAGAACTCGTCCGGGTTCACGGCGCCCTGCACGACGGTTTCGCCCAGGCCATAGCTCGACGTGATGAACACGGCGTCCTTGAAGCCCGATTCGGTGTCGATCGTGAACATCACGCCGGCCGCGCCGACGTCCGAGCGGACCATGCGCTGCACGCCGGCCGACAGCGCGACTTCCGCGTGCGTGAAGCCCTTGTGCACGCGGTACGAGATCGCGCGGTCGTTGTACAGCGACGCGAACACGTGCTTCATGCGGTCGAGCACGTCGTCGATGCCGACGACGTTCAGGTACGACTCCTGCTGGCCGGCGAACGACGCGTCGGGCAGGTCTTCCGCGGTCGCGGACGAACGCACGGCGAACGACAGCTCGCCCGGCGAGCCGTTCTTCAGGATTTCGAACTGTGCGCGGATTTCCTGCTCGAGACGTGCCTGCAGCGGCGCATCGACGATCCACTTGCGGATTTCGGCACCGGCTTCGGCGAGCGCCTTCACGTCGTCGATGTCGAGCGACTCGAGACGCTTGGCGATGCGATCGGTCAGATCGTTGTGCTTGAGGAAATCACGGAATGCGAGCGCGGTCGTGGCGAAACCGGTGGGTACGCGAACGCCTGCTTCGGAAAGCTGGCTGATCATCTCGCCGAGCGACGCATTCTTGCCGCCCACGATCTCCACATCGGTCATCCGCAACTGCTCGAACGGGATTACATACGCCTGGTCCTTTGCGACGTTTGCTGCGTTAGTCATACAAGCCCCTAAGTGTGAAAAAAATGCTCGATTGCGCAAGTGGGCTCGGACGCGGGCGCTTGCAAAAAGGCGCGGCGCGTCTTGCGCAACCTGTTGGAGAAACAATCGCAGCGGCGGAAAATCTTCCGACCCGATTTGCAAAAATCCCGGCAGAAGGGCGATATAGTCAGACGAATCGCCGAACTTGCCGGGAGTTTTAGATCGATCGCGGCAAGCCCGGGGTGCCGTTCGCACCCTGCCCCCGCAATTGCTTATCCAACAGGTTGCCGCTATTCTACCGTGCCGGCTGCCGGATGTGGCGCGACCTTGTCACTGCGTCTGGAGGCGAACCTCCAGCCGCCCGCGCAACCGCCCTTCACGTTCGACGCCCAGATTCATGCTGCCTACCGTTTTCATCGTCTCCGACGGCACCGGGATCACTGCCGAAACCTTCGCGCACTCGATCCTCTCCCAGTTCGACCAGAAATTCCGCCTCGTGCGCTTGCCGTTCGTCGACTCGCTCGACAAGGCCTTTGCGACCGTCGAGAAGATCAACGAAGCCGCAGTGCACGACGGTCGCCGCGCGATCGTGTTCACGACGCTCGTCGACAGCGAGTCGAACGACATCGTCAAGCGCTCGAACGCGCTCGTGCTGGACATGTTCCAGCGCTTCGTCGAGCCGCTCGAGCAGGAACTGGAGCTGAAGTCGAGCCACGCGATGGGTCGCGGCCACCAGAACGCCGACACCGAGGAATACAAGACGCGGATCGAGGCGATCAACTTCTCGCTCGCGCACGACGACGGCCAGTCGAACCGCAACCTGTCGGAGGCCGACGTGATCCTGGTCGGCGTGTCGCGCAGCGGCAAGACGCCGACCAGCCTGTATCTCGCGATGCAGTACGGCGTGAAGGCAGCCAACTATCCGCTGATTCCGGAAGACTTCGAGCGCGGCAAGCTGCCGTCGGCGCTGTCGCCGCATCGCGACAAGCTGTTCGGCCTGTCGATCGACCCGCAACGCCTGTCGGAGATTCGCAACGAGCGCCGCCCGGGCAGCAAGTACGCGGCGCCGGAGAACTGCCGCTACGAGATCAACGAGGCCGAGGCGATGATGCGTCGCGAAGGGATCAAGTGGCTGTCGTCGACGCACAAGTCGATCGAGGAGATCGCGACGACGATCCTGCAGGAAATCCGTCTCGACCGGCAGTCGTACTGACGACTTGCCCGCCGGCGCGGCCGCCAGGCCGCCGCCAGAAGCAGAAAGGCCGCGTCGAACGCGGCCTTTTTTTCATGGTCGGGATACGCGCGCGGACAACGCCGTGCGTCACGTCGTCAGTCACGCGCGCCGCTGCTGCCGCACCTGCTCGAACAGACACACCGCCGCCGCCGCCGCGACGTTCAGCGACTCCATGCCGCCCGGCTGCGGGATCGTTACGCGATGCGTGGCCGCGTCGCGCCAGAACGCCGACACGCCTGCGCCCTCGTTGCCGAACACCCATGCGACGGGCCCGGCCAGGTCGCAGTCGTAGACTGCCCGCGCGCCGTGCGAATCGGTCAGCGCGACCGGCACGTCGAGACGCGCGGCGAGCGCGTCCGGCTCGACGTCCTCGTGGATCGACAGCAGGAAATGCGCGCCCATCGCCGAACGCAGCACCTTCGACGACCACGCATAGGCCGTGCCCGGCGCACAGAATACGTGCCGCACGCCGGCGGCCGCCGCGCTGCGCAAGATCGAACCGACGTTGCCGGCGTCCTGCACGCCGTCGAGCACGACAGACGTGTGCGTGACGCGCTCCGGCAGCGGCTGCGCGGGCCGGTCGACGAGCAACAGGAAACCGACGCCGCTGACCACGTTCGACAGTTGCCCGAACAATGCGTCGGGCAGCGTGACGACCCGCTGCGCGTCGACGCGCGCGATGATCGCCTGCGCTTCGTCGTGCGCGAGCGCACCTTCGGTCGCGACGCACAGCTCGGGTGTCGCGCCCGTATCGAGATACGCGCTGGCGAGGTGGAAACCCTCGAGCAGCGCCTGACCGCCCCGCCGCTGCTGGGACGTCGAACCCGCGAGCGCCTTCAGGCGCTTGTACAGCGGGTTGTCGCGGGAAGTAATGCTTTTCATCGAATCAGGTCAAGTGCCGCACGCACCGGCGCGAAGGAGCGCCGATGGGCTTCGCACGGGCCGTGCTCGCGCAGCGCGGCAAGATGTTTCTCGGTACCGTAGCCCGCATGCACGTTGAAGCCATATACCGGGAAGCGCTCGTGCAGGTCGACGAGCATGCGGTCGCGCGTGACCTTCGCGAGGATCGATGCGGCGGAAATGCTCGGCACGAGCGCATCGCCGCTGACGATCGCCTCGGCACGCACCGTCAGCGTCGGACAGCGGTTGCCGTCGATCTGTGCGAGCGTCGGCAGCACCGACAGGCCTTCGACGGCCCGCTTCATCGCGAGCATCGTTGCGTGCAGGATGTTGAGCGTATCGATCTCGTCGACGCTCGCCGAAGCGACGCAATACGCGCGCGAGCGCGCGACGATCAGCTCGTACAGCGCGTCGCGCTTCTTCGCGGACAACGCCTTCGAATCGTCGAGCCCGTCGATCGGCTGCGCGGGATCGAGGATCACCGCGGCGGCGACCACCGGCCCCGCGAGCGGGCCGCGGCCCGCTTCGTCGACGCCGCAGACGATCTCGTCGGGCCGGCTGAAGTCGAAGCCGCCCTGCACGTCGGTCGACGCGCGGCGGCGTGGTGCACGTGCAGCCGTCATGCGCGCCCCTTGCGTTGCTCGAGTACGCGCACGACCGCTTCGGCCGCTTTCGCGGCCGTGTTCTGCCGCAGCGAGAGATGCATTTCGGTAAACACTTCGGTCAGCGTGCGACGGTTCGCATCGTCGCGCAGCTGCGTGAGCGTCGCATCGGCGAGCGCCTCGGGCGTCGCGAAATGCTGCAGCAGCTCGGGCACGACGAAGCGCCCCGCCAGAATGTTCGGCAAGCCGACGTACGGCAGGTAGCCCTGCCGGCGCATGATCTGCCCCGTCAGCCAGGGCACCTTGTACGAGATCACCATCGGCTTCTTCAACAGCGCGGCTTCCAACGTGACGGTGCCGCTCTTCACGAGGATCGCGTCGGCGGCCGTCATCGCGACCTGCGAGCGGCCGTCGGTGATCGTCAGCGCAAGCTGCGGATGCGCGTCGACGAGCGGCTGCAGCAGTTCGCGCAGTGCAGGCGTCGCCGCCGGCATCACGAACCTCACGCCGGGCTCGCGCTGCTGCATCAGCGCCATCGCTGCGAAGAACGTCGGGCCGATCAGTCCGATCTCCGAGCGCCGGCTGCCCGGCAGCACCGCGATCACGGGGCCGTCCGCGGGCAAACCCAGCGCGATGCGCGCGCCATGCGTGTCGGGCTCGAGCGGAATCTCGTCGGCCAGCGGGTGGCCGACATACGTCGACGCGACGCCCGCCTTGTCGAGGATCGCCGGTTCGAACGGGAACAGGCACAGCATGTGGTCGACGGACTTCGCGATCTTCTTGATCCGCCCCCCGCGCCATGCCCAGATCGACGGGCACACGAAGTGGATCGACGGGATGCCCGCGTCGCGCGCGGCCTGCTCCACGTTGAAGTTGAAATCGGGCGCGTCGACGCCGATGAATGCGTCGGGCCGCTCCGCGAGCAGCTGGCGCTTCAGTTCGCCGCGAATCCGAAGGATTTCGGGAATCTGGCCCAGCGCCTCGACGTAGCCGCGCACCGTCAGCTTGTCCATCTGCCAGTGCGAGTCGAAGCCGTGCGCGAGCATCCGCTGCCCGCCGATCCCGTAGTAGCGGGTCGACGCGGGCAGCCGCGCTTGAAGCCCGCCGAGCAGCGACGCCGCGAGCAGATCGCCCGACGGCTCGCCGGCCACCATCGCGAGCCGGAGCTGATTGGTCGGGAGCGACATCGCTTAGCGGATGATGCCGCGTTGGGACGCGTCGATGAACGCGACGAGCGCGCCAACAGCTGCGTCGCCTTCGCCGCCCGCGGCCGCCAATTCGCGCAACTGCACCTTCGCTTCCTCGAGCGACAGCCCGTTCTTGTACAGCAGGCGGTACGCGCTGCGCAGCGCCGAGATCGCGTCGGGCGAGAAACCGCGCCGGCGCAGGCCTTCGACGTTGATGCCGTGCGGTTCGGCCTTGTTGCCGGCCGCGATCACGAACGGCGGCACGTCCTGCACGAGCGCCGAGGCGCCGCCCAGCATCGAGTGCGCACCGATGCGCACGAACTGGTGCACGCCCGACATCCCGCCGACGATCGCAAAGTCGCCGATCTCGACGTGACCGGCCATCTGCGCGTTGCTCGACAGGATCACGTTGTTGCCGACGCGGCAGTCATGACCGATGTGCACATAGGCCATGATCCAGTTGTCGTCGCCGAGCGTCGTCACGCCGACGTCCTGCACGGTGCCGGTGTGGATCGTCGTGAATTCGCGGATCGTGTTGCGGTTGCCGATCACGAGCTTCGTCGGCTCGTCCTTGTACTTCATGTCCTGCGGACGGCCGCCGACCGACGCGTAATGGCCGATGCGGTTGTCCTCGCCGAGCGTCGTGTGACCTTCGATCACGCTGTGCGAACCGATCGTCGTACGCGCGCCGATCGTGACGTGCGGCCCGACGATCGCGTACGGCCCGATCTCGACGGACTCGTCGATCTGCGCACCCGGTTCGACGATCGCGGTAGGATGAATCCTGGTCATGCGCCGTTGCCTCTCGATGTGATGTGTCGCGTTGCTCGCGTTATGTTACCCATGCGTGCCGCGTCGCTCAGGGCGCCGCGTCGGCCGTCTTGACCGTGCACATCAATTCGGCTTCCGCCGCCACCTTGCCGTCCACTTCCGCCACCGCCTTGAACTTCCAGATGCCGCGGATGTAGCGTTCGAACGTCACGTTCAGAATCAGCTGGTCGCCCGGTTCGACCACACGCTTGAAGCGTGCGCCGTCGATGCCGACGAAGTAGTACAGCGTGTTCTCCGGATCCTTCGGCTGCTCTTCCGCGAACGTCAGCAGCGCGGCCGCCTGAGCGAGCGCCTCGAGGATCAGCACACCCGGCATCACCGGCCGCTTCGGGAAGTGCCCCTGGAAGAACGGCTCGTTGATCGACACGTTCTTCAGCGCTTTGATTCCCTTGTGCGGCTCGAGTTCGAGCACGCGATCGACGAGCAGAATCGGGTAGCGATGCGGCAGCAGCGTGAGGATCTTGTGGATGTCGAGATTGATTTTTTCAGTGCTCATGATGGTTCGTCTCACGCAGAAGCTGCGCGGTGGTGATGCAAAGGCTGAAGCGGGCCGCCGCGCGGCCCAGTCTGGCAAACCGGGCCGGATGCGTTGGCCGTGCCCGGTTCGTGGTCTCGCATGGTGCGGTCAGGCGTCCGTGCCGCCCTGGGCGGCCAGCGCGGTTTCGAGCGCCTTGATGCGGTCGCGCAGCTTGTCGAGGTTGCGCACGAGCGCGGCGCTCTTGTTCCATTCGCCGTGGTCGACGGCCGGGAACGCGCTCGTGTAGATGCCTGCCTTCGGCAGCGACTTCGACACGCCCGAATTCGCGGTGATGATGACATAGTCGCCAAGCGTCACGTGGCCAGCGATCCCGGCCGCGCCGCCGATCATGCAGTGGCGGCCGATCGTCGTGCTGCCCGCGATGCCCGCCTTGCCGGCGATCACCGTGTACGCGCCGATCCGGCAGTTGTGGGCGATCTGCACCTGGTTGTCGATCTTCACGCATTCCTCGATGACGGTGTCCGCCATCGCGCCGCGATCGATCGTCGTGTTCGCGCCGATCTCGACGTCCGGGCCGACCGACACGCCGCCGACCTGCGGAATCTTGACCCAGCTGCCGGTGCGCGCCTCGCCGTCGCCGACGAAATCCGGCGCGAAGCCGAACCCGTCGGAACCGATCACGGCACCCGAATGAATGATCGCGCGCGGGCCGATCTTGCAGCCGTGGTACACCGATGCGTTCGGATACAGGTGCGAACCCGCGCCGATCGTCGTGCCGCGCCCCACGAACACGTTCGCGTCGAGCTGCACGCCGTCCTCGATCACCGCGCCGGCCTCGATCGTCACGTGCGGACCGATCACCGCGCTCGCGGCCACCTGCGCGGCCGGATCGATCGTCGCGCTCGGATGCACGCCGGCCGCGCGCGGCGGCGTGGCGAGATCGATGAACATCTGCGCGACGCGTGCGAAGTACGCGTACGGATTCGGCGTCACGATGAAATTGCGGGAGCCGGCCGTCCGGCCATCAGCGGCCGCGCCCAGCTTTTCGAGATCCTTCGGCGCGATCAGCACCGCGCCGGCGCGGGTCGTCTCGACCTGCGACAGGTACTTCGGATTCGCGAGAAACGCGAGTTGCTGAGGGCCTGCCTGGTCGAGCGGCGCGAGGCCGCCCACCTTGCACTGGGCGTCGCCGACGATCTCGCCGCCGAACCGCTTTACGAGTGCCTCAAGCGTCAATGCCATTCGTCGTCTGCTCCGTTCAGTTCGTCGAGCCGGACGCGAGCGCCTTGAGCACCTTGTCGGTGATGTCGATGCGCGGGCTGACGTACACGGCTTCCTGCACGATCAGGTCGTAATTCTGCTGCTCGGCGATCTGCTTGATGACCTTGTTCGCACGCTCCAGCACCGCCGCGAGTTCCTCGTTGCGGCGCTGGTTCAGGTCCTCGCGAAACTCGCGCTGCTTGCGCTGGAAGTCGGTATCGAGCTGCGCGAGATCGCGCTGCTTCTGTGCGCGATCGGCCGCCGACAGCGACGGGCCGTTCTTGTCCAGCGAATCGGACATCGACTTCAGACGCGCGGCGAGGTCCTGCAGATCCTTGTCGCGCTTCGCGAACTCGGCTTCGAGCTTCGTCTGCGCCGCCTTGGCGGGCGCGGACTCGCGCAGGATCCGATCCGAATTGACCGCCGCGATGCGGGCGACGTCCTGAGCATGTGCCGTCGCCGCGCCCAAGGCCAGCGCAACGGTCAGCGCACACATCACTCGTTTCGAAAACTTACCGGTTAGCAAAATTACCCTCTCGTTGCTGTTGTCATGCGTTCGATCAGAACGCCGTCCCGATCTGGAACTGGAATTTCTGGTACTGGTCGCCTTCATGCTTCTGCAGCGGGAAGCCGAGGCTCAGCTTCAGCGGGCCGATCGGCGAGATCCACGCGAGACCCACACCGTAGCCGTAACGCAGGCCGTTCGCGCCGGTACTCGTGCCGCCCGGCGCGTTGCCCCACACGTTACCGCCGTCGAGGAACGTGAACACGCGCAGCGTGCGGTCGTAGCCGGTACCCGGCAGCGGGAACGTCAGCTCGATGTTGCCGACCAACATCTTCGAACCGCCGATCGGGTCGTTCGTCTTCGTGTCGCGCGGGCCCAGCGAGCTCGGCTCGTAGCCACGCACGGAGCCGATACCGCCCGCGTAGTAGTTCTTGAAGATCGGGTACGGGTTGCCGATACCGTTGCCGTAGCCACCTTGCAGGTTCAGGCCCAGGATGAAGCCGCGCGAGAACGAATAGTAGTACTGCGCCTGCAGGTCGGCCTTGTAGTACTGGATCTTGCCGACCGGCACGCCGTATTCGACGTTCGCCTGCGTGAAGTAGCCGCGGCTCGGGATCAGCGCGCTGTCACGCGCGTCGCGCGACCACGCGACCGTCAGCGGCACCGTGTTCGACACGCGGCCGAACTCGTTCACGTAATCCTGGTAGCTCTGCGGCGTGTTCGAGTCGACGTCGAGACGGTTCTGCTCGAAGCCCGCGCCGAAGTAGACCGTATCGACTTCCGAGAACGGAATGCCGAACTTCAGGTTGCCGCCCGCGCTGATGATCCGGAAGCTCGAGCTCGTCGAATAGTAGAGCGGCTGGTACGTGCGGTAGTAGACGTCCGTGATCCGCTTGATGCCGTCGACCGTGAAGTACGGGTCGACCTGCGTGACGGTCAGCGTGCGGTAGCTCTTCGCGGTGTTGACGTTCACCGACAGGCTCGTGCCCGAGCCGAACACGTTGTCCTGCGACACGCCGGCCGACAGCACCACCTTGTCCGTCGACGAGAAGCCCGCGCCCAGCGTGATCGCGCCGGTCGGCTTTTCATCGACCTTCACGTTCACGTCGACCTGGTCGTTCGTGCCTTCGACGGGCACCGTCGTCACGTCGACGTTGGTGAAGTAGCCGAGACGGTTCACGCGGTCCTTCGACAGCGCGAGGCGGTTCGAATCGAACCACGAGCTTTCGAGCTGGCGCATTTCGCGGCGCACGACTTCGTCACGCGTACGCGTGTTGCCGACCACGTTGATGCGGCGCACGTACACGCGGCGGCTCGGATCGACGACGAGATTCAGGTTCACCTTGTGGTTTGCCTGGTCGATGTCCGGCTGCGCGTTGACGGTCGCGAACGCATAGCCGTATTCGCCGAGCTTGTCGACGATCGACTTCGTCGTTTGCTGCAGCTTTTCGGCCGAGAAGCGATCGCCCGGCTTGATCTTGATCAGCTTGTTCAGTTCGGCTTCGCGATCGAGCAGGTTGCCCGACAGCTTGATGCCCGACACCGTGTACGGCTCGCCTTCGTGCAGCGTGACCGTCAGGTACATGTCCTTCTTGTCGGGCGAGATCGACACCTGGGTCGACTCGATGTTGAACTCGAGGTAGCCGCGGTTCAGGTAGTACGAGCGCACGGCCTCGAGGTCGCCCGTGAGCTTTTCCTTCGAGTACAGGTCGTTCTTCGTGTACCAGGAGAACCAGTTCGGCGTCGACAGCTGCATCTCGTCGCGCAGCGCGCTCGTGCTGAACGCCTTGTTGCCGATGAAGTTGATCTGGCGGATCTTCGCGCTCGGGCCTTCGGCGACCGCGAACAGGATCGACACGCGGTTCGCGTCGACCGGCGTGACCGTCGTCTTGACCTCGGCCGCATAGAAGCCGCGCGTCAGGTACTGACGCTTGAGCTCCTGCTCCGCCTTGTCGACGAGCGCCTTGTCGTAGTAGCGGCCGTCGGCCAGACCCACTGCGCGCAGCGCCTTCGTCAGGTTGTCCTTGTCGAATTCCTTCGTGCCGGTGAAATCGATCGACGCGATGGCCGGACGCTCCTGCACCTGCACGATCACGACGTTGCCCTGGGTGGCAATGCGCACGTCGTTGAAGAAACCCGTGGCGTACAGCGCGCGGATTGCTTCGGATGCCTTGTCGTCGGTGAAGGTATCGCCCTGCTTGATCGGCAGGTAGGCGAACACCGAACCCGCTTCGACGCGCTGCAACCCCTCGATCTTGATGTCTTGCACCACGAACGGTGCCGCTGCATGCGCCGCGAGGCCGTGCGCGGCGAGCGCGGCCGCTGCAACTGTCTTAGGTACAAAGCGATGAGGTTTGAACAACGTGCATCCCCAATATTTAGCTGCATCAAATCAGGCGGCGGCCGACTGGCCGCCGCCTGACGCTTCAGAAATGGATTAACCGAGCCAGGTCGTTGAACAGCGCGATCGCCGACAACGCGACGATGCAGATCAACCCGGCTCTTTGCAGAATCAGCTGCCAGCGCTCCGAGACGGCTTTCCCGGTCGCGGCTTCAACCAGATAATATAACAGATGCCCCCCGTCCAAAACGGGAATCGGCAGCAAGTTCAGCACCCCGAGGCTAATGCTGACAAGGGCGAGGAACGACAGGAAGGCCGACGGACCGAGCCGCGCGCTCTTGCCGGCGTAGTCGGCGATCGTCACCGGGCCGGACAGATTCTTCAGCGACGCATCGCCCGTGATCATCCGTCCGAACATCTTCAGCGAATAAACCGCGATGTCCCACGTGCGGTGCGCGCCGAGCCGCAGACTCTCGATCGGCCCATAGCGTACGTCGACCGACGGCGTGTGCATCGACAGCGCCGCACCGATGCGGCCGATCTGCTGCCCCGTTTCATCGTCGCGCTGCGCTTGCGGCACGATCGACACCGTCCGGGCGGCGCCGCCACGCTCGACCTGCAGTTCGACCGCCTGGCCCGCATGGTGCTTCACCGCGTCGATGAAGCGCGATGCACCGCCGATCGGATTGCCGTCGAGCGCCAGCAGCTTGTCGCCGGCCTTCAGGCCCGCCTGCTCGGCCGCGCTGCCGGGCTGCACCGACGCCACCGACAGCGTGCCGCCGCCGGTCTCGAAGCCCAGGTGCATCATGAAATCGTCGTCGAGCTGGCTTTCGGGAACATTGCGCAGGTCGACGCGGAAGTCGAACGTCGACGCGCCGCCGTCGCGCGCGCCGAGCACGACCTCGCGATGATCGAACGCGGCGGACAGCAGCTTCCAGCGCAGGTCCGACCACGAGCGCACCGGCACGGCCTCGCCACCTTGCGCGTCACCTACGCGCGCGTCGCGGATCGACACGATCGTCTCGCCGCCGTCGAAGCCCGCGTGGGCCGCCACCGTGCCGGCGGCCGGCGGCGCGAGCACCGCGGCCGGCTCGGTCACACCGGTTGCGAATACGACGGAAAACAGGACGATTGCCAACAGGAAGTTCGCGATCGGGCCGGCGGCGACGATTGCGATGCGCTTGAACACCGATTGCCGGTTGAACGCCTGATCGAGTTCCTCGGGCTTGACGCCCGCCCCCGGCTCGCGCTCGTCGAGCATCTTCACGTAACCGCCGAGCGGCAACGCCGAGAGCGTCCATTCGGTGCCCGTCCTGCGGCTGACCCAGCGCGCGACGGGCTGGCCGAAACCGATCGAGAAACGCAGCACCTTCACGCCGCACCAGCGCGCGACGCGATAATGTCCGTACTCATGCACGACGACCAGCACCCCGATCGCCACCGCAAACGCGATCAGTTCGACCAGCACGTTCATGAGCACCTCATTCAGACAGCGCGCTCCACGCGTGGCGCAGGCGCTTTCGCAATGATCTCGGCGGCGAGGCGGCGTGCCTCGGCGTCCGCCGCAAGGACGTCTTCGAGCCCGTTCGGGTTACGGTTCGGCAGTGCGTTGAGCACCGCATCGACCGTCGCCGCGATCGCCATGAAGCCGATCCGGCGCTCGAGAAATGCTTCGACCGCGATTTCGTTCGCCGCGTTCAACGCGGCGCTCGCGATACCGCCCTCCTCAAGCGCCTTCAGCGCGAGCGCGAGGCACGGGAAGCGCGTGTAGTCGGGCTTCTCGAACGACAGCTGCGCGATCTGCGCGAGGTCGAGCTGGTCGACACCGGCGTCGACGCGCTCCGGGAACGCGAGCGCGTGCGCGATCGGCGTGCGCATGTCGGGGTTGCCGAGCTGCGCGAGCACCGAGCCGTCGCGGTACGACACGAGCGAATGGATCACGCTCTGCGGGTGGATCAGCACGTCGATCCGGTCGCCGGGCAGGCCGAAGATCCAGTGCGCCTCGATGACTTCGAGGCCCTTGTTCATCATCGTCGCGGAATCGACGGAAATCTTGCGGCCCATCACCCAGTTCGGGTGCTTGCATGCTTCGTCCGGCGTCACGTCGACGAGCGTGGCCGGCTCACGCGTGCGGAACGGGCCGCCCGACGCGGTCAGGATGATCTTCGAGATCCCGCCGTGCTCGTTCTCGTCGCGCGGCATGCACTGGAAGATCGCGTTGTGTTCGCTGTCGACCGGCAGCAGGATCGCGCCATGGTCGCGCACGGCGTCCATGAAGATCGCGCCCGACATCACGAGCGATTCCTTGTTCGCGAGCAGGATGCGCTTGCCGGCGCGCGCGGCCGCGAGGCTCGGCGCAAGGCCGGCCGCGCCGACGATCGCGGCGACGACCGTATCGCAGCCATCGCTCTTCGACACGTCGACGAGCGCCTGCGGCCCGTACAGCACCGTGGTCTTGCTGCCCGCCGCGCGCAATTTCGCCTCGACGTGCGCGGCCGTGCTCGCATCGCCGACCACCGCGATTTCGGGTGCGAAGCGCAGGCACTGCTCGACGAGCTTGTCGCCGTTGCGGTGCGCGGTCAACGCGTAGACCGAGAAACGCTCGGGATGGCGGGCGACCACGTCGAGCGTGCTGTCTCCGATCGAGCCCGTGGAACCGAGCAGTGTCAGACGTTTTTGCATAGCAGAAATAGTGGTTTAACCAAGCAGCAGCATTGCGAGCGGCAGCACCGGCAGCAGCGCGTCGACGCGGTCGAGCACGCCACCGTGACCGGGCAGCAGGCCGCTCGAATCCTTCACGCCCGCCTGACGCTTGAGCAGCGACTCGAACAGGTCGCCGATCACGCTGTAGACGACCAGCAGCGTCAGCGCGGCCCACGCACCGGGCATCCCGTAGCGCGCGGCGAATGCGGAAAACAGGGTCGGCTCGAACCAGTGCGCGGCCATCGCGACACCCGCGACGACCATCACGACGAGCCAGCCGCCGATCGCGCCTTCCCAGCTCTTGCCAGGACTGATCGTAACGGCCAGTTTACGCTTTCCGAAGGCCTTGCCCGCGAAGTATGCGCCGATATCGGCCAGCCAGACGACCAGAAGCAGCGACAGCACGAACGCAACGCCCTGCGCGCGCGCCGCGACGACCGCATGCCAGCAGGCTGCGAACACCACGAGCCCGGCAGCGAGCAGGAACGGCCGCCACACGCCGCCCGCGAGCTCCGGCTTGCGCCGCAGCGAGAACGGGCCGACCAGCAGCCAGAACACGCCGGCCGCCATGAAAAGGGGACGGGACGAAGTGGCTTCGACGCCGAGCGGCGCGGTCGCCGCGAGCGCCAGCGCCGCGACGATCGCGTAGACGACCGAGCCGGTCGCGCCGAGCTTGAGCAGGCGCGCCCACTCCCACGCGGCGAACACGAGCACGACGCCGATCAGCGCGCCGAACGCGGCGAGCGGCGCGAACAGCGTCACCGGCAGCAACACTGCCAGCATCACGACCGCCGTGATCACGCGGGTCTTCAGCATGAAAGGGAATCGGCGTTCTGCGATTGGGGTTCGAGCTGCGCGCTGGTGCGCCCGAAACGGCGCTCGCGCTCGGTATACGACGCGATCGCGTCGGCCAGCGCCGCGCCGTCGAAGTCCGGCCAGTATTTGTCGGTGAAATAGAATTCGGCGTATGCGAGCTGCCACAGCAGGAAATTGCTGACGCGCTGCTCTCCGCCGGTGCGGATGAAGAGATCGGGCTCCGGCGCATAGGCCATCGCCAGGTGCGGCGCGAACGCGTCTTCGGTCACGTCGACCTCGCGTCCCTCGCGCACGGCCTGCTCGACGAGTTTCTTCGTCGCCTGCAGGATATCCCAGCGGCCGCCGTAGTTCGCGGCGATCGTCAGGGTGAGACGGGTGTTGCGCGCCGTCTTGGTTTCGGCACGGCGGATCAGTTCGCGGATGCGCGGCTCGAAGCGCTCGAGATCGCCCACCACCCGCAGGCGGATTCCGTTCGCATGCAGCTTGCCGATCTCGCGCTCGAGCGCGGTGATGAACAGCCGCATCAGGAACGACACTTCGTCGTTCGGCCGGCGCCAGTTTTCCGAACTGAACGCGAACAGCGTCAGGTATTCGACGCCGGCGCGCGCGCAGCCTTCGACCACCGCCCGCACGGCATCCACGCCGCGGGTGTGCCCCGCGACGCGCGGCAAGCGGCGTTCGGTCGCCCAACGGCCGTTGCCGTCCATGATGATCGCGATATGACGCGGCACGGCGCCGACGTCAGGCACGCGAACGGTAGAGCTGGTATAGGTCATGGCCGTTGAGACAGTAATGCGGGAAGAAGGCGGCGCGCGAGGACGGTCGTCAGACCGTCATGATCTCGGCTTCCTTGCTCTGCACGAGCTTGTCGACTTCGGCAACGTGCTTGTCGGTCAGCTTCTGCACGTCGTCGCTCGCACGGCGCTCGTCGTCTTCCGAGATTTCCTTGTCCTTCACGAGCTTCTTGAGCGCTTCGTTCGCGTCGCGGCGCAGGTTACGGATCGCAACCTTGGCCGTTTCGCCTTCGCTCTTGACAACCTTGGTCAGCTCGCGGCGGCGCTCTTCCGTCAGCGCGGGCATCGGCACGCGGATCAGGTCGCCGGCCGTCGCCGGGTTCAGGCCGAGATCGGCTTCGCGGATGGCCTTCTCGACCTTCGCGACCATGTTCTTTTCCCACGGCTGCACGCCGATCGTGCGTGCGTCGACGAGCGTCAGGTTCGCAACCTGCGAGATCGGCACCATCGAACCGTAGTAGTCGACCTGCACGTGATCGAGCAGACCGGTATGCGCACGGCCCGTACGGATCTTCGCCAGATCGTTCTTGAACGCTTCGATCGAGCGCTGCATCTTCTGCTCTACGCCCTTCTTGACATCAGCGACACTCATTTCAACCTCCAAACCTTCCAACCTTCAAAGAACGCGGGCCCCGCCCGGCGCGCCACGCACCGCGGCCGGCGACCCACGCCGCTTGCCCGCATCCGCGGGAGTTTACACGTGGACGAGCGTACCTTCGTCCTCGCCCAGCACGATACGCTTGAGCGCGCCCGGCTTGTTGATCGAAAACACGCGGATCGGCAGCTTCTGGTCGCGGCACAGCGCGAAGGCCGTCGCGTCCATCACCTGCAGATTGCGGCTGATCGCCTCGTCGAAGCTGATCGTCGTGTAGCGCGTGGCCGACGGATCCTTCTTCGGATCGGCAGAATATACGCCATCGACCTTGGTCGCCTTCAATACGACCTCGGCGCCCACTTCCGAACCGCGCAGCGCGGCGGCCGTGTCCGTCGTGAAGAACGGGTTGCCCGTGCCAGCCGCGAAGATCACGACCTTGCCTTCCTCGAGCTGGCGGATCGCGCGGGGTCGGATGTACGGCTCGACGACCTGGTCCATGCGCAGCGCAGACTGCACGCGCGCGACGATGCCGGCGTGACGCATCGCGTCCTGCAGCGCCAGCGCGTTCATCATCGTCGCCAGCATCCCCATGTAGTCGGCCGTCGCGCGGTCCATGCCGGCCGCACCGCCCGCGACACCGCGGAAAATGTTACCGCCGCCGATCACGACCGCGAGCTGCGTGCCGAGACCCACGACTTCGGCGATATCCGCCACCATCCGCTCGATCGTCGCGCGATTGATGCCGAAGGCATCGTCGCCCATCAGCGCTTCGCCGGAGAGTTTGAGGAGGACGCGTTTATAGGCATTGGACATAGGGGCTTCCGAGCGACGAGAGGATGACAACCACGAACTGTAGGGGCGAAATACTGATTCGGGCAAGCGCCGACGGTCGGACGGGGGTTCCCGGCCGGCCGGCGGCGCCGCCGGCCGCGGCGGAGCGGACGCCCGCCGCGGATACTGCCTGACTGCTTACTGCTGCTTTGCTGCTGCGACTTGCGCGGCCACTTCGGCGGCGAAGTCGTCCTGACGCTTCTCGATGCCTTCGCCGACGACGAACAGCGCGAACTTCTGCACTGCCGCATTCGCTGCCTTCAGCATCTGCTCGATCGTCTGCTTGTCGTTCTTCACGAACGTCTGGTTCAGCAGCGACACTTCCTTCAGGTACTTCTGGACGCTGCCGTCGACCATCTTCGCGACGATTTCAGCCGGCTTGCCCGATTCGGCAGCCTTCTGCTCGGCGACACGGCGCTCCGTCTCGATCAGTTCCGCCGGCACGTCGGCCGACGACAGCGCGACCGGCTTCATCGCGGCGATGTGCATCGCGACGTCCTTGCCGACCTGCTCTTCCGCACCCGTGTACTCGACGATCACGCCGATACGCGCGCCGTGCAGGTACGTTGCGATCTTGTTCGCGGTTTCGAAACGGACGAAACGGCGGATCGACACGTTCTCGCCGATCTTGCCGATCAGGGCCAGACGCACTGCGTCGACCGTCGAGCCGTCGAGCGGCAGTGCCGACAGCGCTGCCACGTCGGCCGGGTTTTGCGTCGCGACGAGTTCCGCGACCGTCTTCGAGAATGCGAGGAAGTCGTCGTTCTTCGCGACGAAGTCGGTTTCGCAGTTCAATTCGACCAGCGCGCCCGCGTTGCCGCCGACGAACGATGCGACGACGCCTTCGGCCGTCACGCGCGATGCCGCCTTGCTCGCCTTGTTGCCGAGCTTCACGCGCAGCAGCTCTTCAGCCTTGGCCAGATCGCCGTCGGCTTCCGTCAGCGCCTTCTTGCACTCCATCATCGGTGCGTCGGTCTTTGCGCGCAGTTCTGCCACCATGCTTGCGGTAATTGCCGCCATCATTCGCTCCTTGAGTCTGTATTCACAACGCCGCCCGCTTGGACGCGAACGGCCGAAAATCGTTTCCGGACCCGCGCCGATTCGGCGCGATCAGGTCCGGCGCACAAGCTTAAAAAAAGGGGGCCTGTTGAGAGCCCCCTTTTTGCGCCGGCTCGGGGCCAGTTACGCGTTTTCCTCGACGTACTCGTCGTCGCCACGCGCTGCCTGGACCACTTCGTTGACCGCGTTCGCACGGCCTTCCAGGATCGCGTCGGCCACGCCTTCGGCGTACAGCGCGACTGCCTTGCTCGAGTCGTCGTTACCCGGGATCACGTAATCCACACCTTCCGGCGAGTGGTTCGTATCGACCACGGCGATGACCGGCACGCCCAGCTTGTTCGCTTCCGTCACGGCAATCTTGTGGTAGCCGACGTCGACGACGAAGATTGCGTCCGGAATGCCGCCCATGTCCTTCACGCCGCCGATCGACTTCTGCAGCTTGGCGATTTCGCGTTCGAACAGCAGCGCTTCCTTCTTGCTCATCTTCTCGAGCTCGCCCGCCTCGACTGCCGCTTCCATGTCCTTCAGGCGCTTGATCGAAACCTTCAGCGTCTTGAAGTTGGTCATCATGCCGCCGAGCCAGCGTGCGTTGACGTACGGCATGCCCGCGCGCTGCGCTTCCTGGGCGATCGTGTCACGCGACTGACGCTTCGTGCCGACGAACAGGATCGTGCCGCGGTTCGCTGCCAGCTGGCGCACGTACTTCTGTGCGTCCGTGAACATCGGCAGCGTCTTTTCGAGGTTGATGATGTGAATCTTGTTGCGGTGACCGAAAATGAACGGAGCCATCTTCGGGTTCCAGAAACGGGTCTGGTGACCGAAGTGGACACCCGCTTCCAGCATTTGGCGCATCGTGACTGCCATGTAAATTCTCCACGAGGGTTGGGTCTTAAGCCGGCTGCCGTACCGCCGCGCGAACGCGCCCCGAAGGACCCTCGTTCCGCGCGGCCGGCACCCTGGTTGCGCCGGCTTGCGATTCGGCACGTGCGAAAATGCCCGTGCCGCAAGCCTTTCATCGCCATGCCGCCCTGCACCGCCCGATGACGGGCATGTTCGGCATTTGGATGTCGACTTAGCCAGAGAGTATAGCACGCCGATTTGTCGGCTCTCAAGTCGCCCGGCACTTTCGCTTGCCGCGCGGCAGTCGGCCGGACAATCCGCGAAAACCCGCATCGGCACCGCCGGCAGGGGCTGCGAGGCCCGCCATAAGGTGCGATAATCCGTCAATTCACCGCATTCCAGGCATACCTCGATGGCTATTACGCTCAAAAACGAACACGACATCGCCGAGATGCGCGTCGCCTGCCGTCTCGCGAGCGAAGTGCTCGACTTCATCACGCCGCACGTCGTCGCGGGCGTCACGACCGCCGAACTCGACCGGCTCTGTCACGAATTCATGCTCAACGAGCAGGGCACGATCCCCGCGCCGTTGAATTATCAGCCGCCCGGCTATCCGCCGTACCCGAAGGCCACCTGCATCTCCGTCAACGACGTGATCTGCCACGGCATTCCGGGCGAGAAGGTGATCAAGAACGGCGACGCGCTGAACATCGACATCACCGTGATCAAGAACGGCTACTTCGGCGACACCAGCCGGATGTTCATCGTCGGCGAGGGCTCGATCCTCGCGAAGCGCCTCGTACAGACCACCTACGAGTGCATGTGGCTCGGCATCGACCAGGTCAAGCCCGGCGCCCACCTCGGCGACATCGGCTACGCGATCCAGAAGCATGCGGAAGCGCAGGGCTACAGCGTCGTGCGCGAATACTGCGGCCACGGCATCGGCACGGTGTTCCACGAGGATCCGCAGGTCGTCCACTACGGCCGTCCGGGCACCGGCATCGAGCTGAAGGCCGGGATGATCTTCACGATCGAGCCGATGATCAACGCCGGCAAGCGCGATATCCGCACGATGCCCGACCAGTGGACGGTCAAGACGCGCGACCGCAGCCTGTCCGCACAGTGGGAGCACACGGTGCTCGTCACCGAGACGGGCTACGAGGTGCTGACCGTGTCCGCCGGCACGCCGGCGCGCCCGGTGTTCGCGCAACCGGCCGCCGCGGTCTGAGCGCCGCCGCGCCAGGCCGCCCCGCCCGCCCCTGACCTGCTGACCTGAACGGCCCGCCCATGAGCGCTCACGCCGCCCCCTCGCCCGAAGCGCTGTCGCGGCGCGCCGAATTCAAGGCCGCCAAGGCCGACATGCTCGAGCGCTTTCGCAGCGCGACGAACGTCGCGTCGCTGATGCACGCACTGTCGAAACTCACCGACGACGTGCTCAAGCGCGTGTGGGGCGACTGCGGGCTGCCCGCGACGCTCGCACTCGTCGCCGTCGGCGGTTACGGGCGCGGCGAACTCGCGCCCTACTCCGACGTCGACATCCTCGTGCTGCTGCCCGATGCGCACGACGCGGCGCTCGACGCACGCATCGAGCGCTTCATCGGGATGGCATGGGATCTCGGCCTCGAGATCGGCAGCAGCGTGCGCACGGTCGCCCAATGCATCGAGGAAGCATCGCAGGACGTCACCGTGCAGACCTCGCTGCTCGAGGCGCGCCGCATCGTCGGCAGCACCGCGCTGTTCGAGCGCTTCACCGTGCGGTATCACGAGGCGCTCGACGCGCGCGCATTCTTCACCGCGAAGGTGCTCGAGATGCGCCAGCGCCACGCGAAGTTCCAGGACACGCCGTACAGCCTCGAACCGAACGTGAAGGAAAGCCCGGGCGGGTTGCGCGACCTGCAGACGATCTTGTGGATCGCGCGCGCGGCCGGCTTCGGCAGCAGCTGGCGCGAGCTCGACACGCGCGGCCTCATCACCGATCGCGAGGCGCGCGAGCTGCGCCGCAACGAAGGATTCCTGAAGACGCTGCGCGCGCGGCTGCACGTGATCGCCGGCCGCCGCCAGGACATGCTCGTGTTCGACCTGCAGACGCAGGCCGCCGAGAGCTTCGGCTACCAGCCGACGCAGGCCAAGCGCGCAAGCGAGCAGCTGATGCGCCGTTACTACTGGGCCGCGAAAGCGGTCACGCAGCTGGCGACGATCCTGATCCAGAACATCGAGGCGCAGCTGTTTCCCGCGACGAGCGGCATCACGCGCGTGCTGTCGCCCGATCGCTTCGTCGAGAAGCAGGGCATGCTCGAGATCGTCGACGACGGCGTATTCGAACGCCATCCGGACGCGATCCTCGAAGCGTTCCTGCTGTACGAGGCGACCCGTGGCGTGAAGGGTCTGTCCGCCCGCACGCTGCGCGCGCTGTACAACTCGCGCGAGATCATGAACGACACGTGGCGGCGCGATCCGCAGAACCGCCGCACGTTCATGCAGATCCTGCAGCAGCCCGAAGGCATCACGCATGCGTTCCGGCTGATGAACCAGACGAGCGTGCTCGGCCGCTATCTGCTGAATTTCCGCCGCATCGTCGGCCAGATGCAGCACGACCTTTACCACGTGTACACGGTCGACCAGCACATCCTGATGGTGTTGCGCAACATTCGCCGCTTCGCGGTGGCCGAGCACGCGCACGAGTACCCGTTCTGCAGCCAGCTGATCGGCAATTTCGAGCGCCCGTGGGTGCTGTATGTCGCGGCGTTGTTCCACGACATCGCGAAGGGCCGCGGCGGCGATCACTCGACGCTCGGGATGGCCGACGCGCGGCGTTTCTGTCGCGAGCACGGGATCGCCGGCGATGACGCGGCGCTGATCGTGTGGCTCGTCCAGCATCACCTGACGATGAGCCAGGTCGCGCAGAAGCAGGACACGAGCGACCCGGAGGTCATCAAGCGCTTCGCCGAAGTCGTCGGCAACGAGCGCTACCTCACCGCGCTCTACCTGCTGACCGTCGCCGATATCCGCGGCACGAGCCCGAAGGTGTGGAACACGTGGAAGGGCAAGCTTCTCGAAGACCTCTACCGGATCACGCTGGCGGTGCTCGGCGGCGCCAATCCCGACGCGCATTCGGAACTGAAGTCGCGGCAGGAGCAGGCGCTCGCGCTGCTGCGCCTCGAGACCGTGCCCGACGACGCGCACCGCGCGCTGTGGGATCAGCTCGACATCGGCTTTTTCCTGCGCCACGACGCGGCCGACATCGCATGGCAGACGCGCGTGCTGTACCGGCACGTGAACGCCGAAACCGCGATCGTCCGCGCGCGGCCGTCGCCGATCGGCGACGCGCTGCAAGTGCTCGTGTACGTGAAGGACCGCCCCGACCTGTTCGCGGGCATTTGCGCGTACTTCGACCGCAACGGGCTGTCGGTGCTCGATGCGCGCGTCAGCACGACGCGGCACGGCTATGCGCTCGACAACTTCATCGTCACGCAGACCGAACGCGACGTGCGCTACCGCGACATCGCGAATCTCGTCGAACAGCAACTCGCGACGCGCCTTGCCGAAACCGTGTCACTGCCTGAGCCGTCCAAGGGTCGCCTGTCGCGGCTGTCCCGGACGTTTCCGATTACGCCGCGCGTCGACCTCCGGGCCGACGAGCGCGGTCAGTACTACATCCTGTCCGTGTCCGCCAACGACCGGCCGGGCCTTCTCTATTCGATCGCGCGCGTCCTGGCCGAGCATCGGGTCGGCGTCCACGCGGCGCGGATCAATACGCTCGGCGAACGCGTCGAGGACATCTTCCTGCTCGACGGTGCCGGCCTGTCCGACAACCGCTTGCAGATCCAGCTCGAAACCGAATTGCTGCGCGCGATCGCAGTCTGAATGAATCCCAGCGTTTATGCGCACCAAATTGACCGTCAAGAATCCGCGGCCGGCGTCGCCGACCCGCGCACCTGTCCGCTCCGGCAGCCTCGTCGCCCGCAAGGCGGTGCGCCCCGCCGCGCCGTCCGCGGCCGACAAGCCGCCGCGCCCGAAGAAGGCCGCCGCACCGGCTGCCGCCGGCGAGCGTGCGTTCAAGCCGCGCGGCGCGGAGGGCCCGGGTGCGGAACGCGCTCCGGCAAAGCGCGCGCCGCGTGACGGCAGCGCCGAGCGCGGCTATCGCAGTGACGCGAAGCCTGGCGGCCGCGCCGAACGCGGCGACGCCCGTCCGTATCGCGGCACCGACGGCAAGCCCGATGCGCGGCCGCGCCGTGCGGGCACCGAAGGCGGTGCACGTGCGCCCTATCGTGACAAGGCAGCCGGTGAAGGCGAAAAGCGCAGCTTCGGCGAACGCCGTACGTCGTCCGACCGTCCGGCTCGCCGCAGCGACGACGATACGCGCCCGCGCCGCGCAAGCGCTGAAGGTGGCGCACGTGCGCCCTACCGCGACAAGGCAGGCGGCGCAGGCGAAAAGCGCAGCTTCGGCGAACGCCGTACGTCCTCCGACCGCCCGGCTCGCCGCAGCGACGACGATACGCGCCCGCGCCGCGCAAGCGCTGAAGGCGGCGCACGTGCGCCCTACCGCGACAAGGCAGCCGGCACAGGCGAAAAGCGCAGCTTCGGCGAACGCCGTACGTCGTCCGACCGCCCGGCTCGCCGCAGCGACGACGATGCACGCCCGCGCCGCGCAAGCGCTGAAGGCGGCGCACGTGCGCCCTACCGCGACAAAGCAGCCGGCGCAGGCGAAAAGCGCAGCTTCGGCGAACGCCGCACGACATCCGACCGCCCGGCCCGTCGCAATGACGACGATGCGCGCCCGCGCCGCGCAGGCGTCGAAGGCGCTGCACGCGCACCCTACCGCGACAAGGCAGCCGGTGCAGGCGAAAAGCGCAGCTTCGGCGAACGCCGCACATCGTCCGACCGTCCGGCGCGCCCCGCACGCGACAACGAACGTAGCGGCACCGAACGCCGCTCGACCGGCGCCGCGCTGAAGACCGCGCAACCGGTCAAGCGCCGCGCCGCCGACGTCGACCACGGCGACGAAACGGGCCTGATGCGCCTGTCGAAGCGCATGTCCGAACTCGGCCTGTGCTCGCGCCGCGAAGCGGACGAATGGATCGAAAAGGGCTGGGTGCTCGTCGACGGCGAACGCATCGACACGCTCGGCACCAAGGTCCGCCCGGACCAGAAGATCGAGATCGACGAACGCGCGAGCGCCGCGCAGGCCGCGCAGGTGACGATCCTGCTGCACAAGCCGGTCGGCTACGTGTCGGGTCAGGCGGAAGACGGCTACGAGCCGGCATCGGTACTGATCACGCGCGCGAACCAGTGGAGCGGCGACCGCTCGCAACTGCGCTTCTCGCCGCAGCATCTGCATGCGCTCGCGCCGGCCGGGCGGCTCGACATCGATTCGACCGGCCTGCTCGTGCTGACGCAGAACGGCCGGATCGCGAAGCAACTGATCGGCGAGCAGTCGGACATCGACAAGGAATACCTGGTGCGCGTGCGCTTCGGCGAACGGCTGATCGACATCGACCAGCACTTCCCCGCGGAATCGCTCGCGAAGCTGCGCCACGGTCTCGAGCTCGACGGCGTCCCGCTGAAGCCCGCGATGGTGAGCTGGCAAAACGGCGAACAGCTGCGTTTCGTGCTGCGCGAAGGCAAGAAGCGCCAGATCCGCCGCATGTGCGAACTGGTCGGCCTCGAAGTGATCGGCCTGAAACGCGTGCGGATGGGCCGCGTGATGCTCGGCGCGTTGCCGCAAGGGCAATGGCGCTATCTGTCGGCTGACGAGTCGTTCTGACGGCGGGCACGCACTGTGCGTGCCGCGCCATGCAAAAAGCCCGCGCGAGCGGGCTTTTTCGTTTCGGTACGGCGACGGCGCGCGCGGCCGCATGACGGTCAGTCGTCGTCGGCCGGATCAAGCCCCGGAAACAACACTTCGGTGAAGCCAAAGCGCGTGAAGTCGGTGATCCGCATCGGATACAGCTTGCCGATCAGGTGATCGTATTCGTGCTGGACGACCCGCGCGTGGAAGCCTTCGGCGACACGGTCGAGCTTCGCGCCGAACTGATCGAAGCCGCTGTAGCGCACCTTCGCATAGCGGCTGACGACGCCGCGCATGCCCGGCACCGACAGGCAGCCCTCCCAACCCTCTTCCATGTCCGGCGGCATGTACTCGAGCTTCGGGTTGATCAGCACCGTCTCGGGCACGGGCGGTGCGTCCGGATAACGGTTGTTGCTGCCGAAGCCGAAGATGATGATCTGCAGACCGACGCCGATTTGCGGCGCGGCAAGCCCCGCACCGTTCGCGTGATGCATCGTCTCGAACATGTCCGCGACGATCTCGTGCAGTTCGGGGGTATCGAACCGCTCGACCGGCTTGGCGACTTCGAGCAGGCGCGGATCGCCCATCTTCAGGATCTCGCGAATCATGGCGTGTTGCCCTCCAGGAGTTGGTGCAGTCCGTCTTCGTCCAGCACGGGGATGCCGAGTTCCTCGGCCTTCGCGAGCTTGCTGCCGGCGTCAGCGCCCGCGACCACGTAATCCGTCTTCTTCGATACCGAGCCCGCGACTTTCGCGCCCGCCGCTTCGAGCATCTCCTTCGCCGCGTCGCGCGTGAGCGTCGGCAGCGTGCCCGTCAGCACGACCGTCTTGCCGGCGAGCACGCCCTGCGGCGCCTTCGGCGCGGGCGGGCCTTCGGGCCACGTGACCTTGCCGGGCGCGCGCAACTGCTCGATCACCGTGCGGTTGTGCTCTTCCGCGAAGAACTGGTGCAGCGACTCGGCCACGATCGGACCGACGTCGTTCACTTCGAGCAGTTCCTCGATCGACGCGTCCATGATCGGCGTCAGCGACCCGAAATGCTTCGCGAGATCCTTCGCGGTCGATTCGCCGACATGGCGGATCCCGAGCCCGTAGATGAAGCGCGCGAGGGTCGTGTGCTTCGCCTTTTCGAGCGAGTCGAGCAGATTCTGTGCGGACTTCTCGGCGAACCGGTCGAGTTCCGCGAGCGTCGCGAAACCGAGATTGAACAGGTCGGCCGGCGTGCGCACGAGGTTCAGCTCGACGAGCTGATCGATGATCTTCTCGCCGAGCCCGTCGATGTCGAGCGCGCGGCGCTGCGCGAAGTGCCACAGCGCCTGCTTGCGCTGCGCCGGGCAAAACAGGCCGCCCGTGCAGCGCGCGATCGCCTCGTCGGGCAGGCGCTCGATCTTCGAGCCGCATACCGGGCACTCGGTCGGCATCACGAACTCGGCCGCATCGGCCGGCCGGCGATCGAGCAGCGCGCCGACGACTTCGGGAATCACGTCGCCCGCGCGCCGCACGATCACGGTATCGCCGATCCGGATGTCCTTGCGGCGCACTTCGTCCTCGTTGTGCAGCGTTGCGTTGGTTACCGTCGCGCCGCCGACGAACACCGGTTCGAGCCGCGCGACCGGCGTGATCGCGCCCGTGCGGCCGACCTGCACGTCGATCGCGACGAGCTTCGTCAATGCTTCCTGCGCGGGGAACTTGTGCGCGAGCGCGAAGCGCGGCGCGCGCGACACGAAGCCGAGGCGGTCCTGCTCGTCGCGCCGGTTGACCTTGTAGACGACGCCGTCGATATCGTACGGCAGCGATTCACGCTTCTCGCCGACCTTGCGGAAAAAACCGAGCAGGCCATCGGCGCCGAGCACGACCGCGCGTTCGCGGTTCACCGGCAGGCCGAGCGACTCGTACCAGTCGAGCAGCGCGCTGTGCGTGTCCGGCATCGGCATCCCGTCGAGCACGCCGATCCCGTACGAGAAGAACGACAACGGACGCTGCGCGGTGATCTTCGGGTCGAGCTGGCGCAGGCTGCCGGCCGCCGCATTGCGCGGATTCGCGAATTCGCGCTGCTCGGCCGCGCGCTGGCGTTCGTTCAGGCGTGCGAAATCGCGCTTGAACATCAGCACCTCGCCGCGCACGTCGAGCACGGCGGGCACGTGCGCGCCCTTCAGCTTCAGCGGGATCGAGCGGATCGTGCGGACGTTCTCCGTCACGTCCTCGCCGGTCGTGCCGTCGCCGCGCGTCGATGCCTGCACGAACACGCCGTGCTCGTAGCGCAGCGAGATCGCGAGCCCGTCGAACTTCAGCTCGCATGCGTATTCGACGGGATCCGTCACCGAGCCGGCAAGATCGGTCGTCTTGCCGAGCGCATCGGCGACGCGCTTGTCGAACGCGGCGATGTCCTCGTCGGCGAAGCCGTTGTTCAGCGACAGCATCGGCGCGTCATGGACGACCGGCGTGAAACCGCTCGCCACTTCGCCGCCGACGCGCTGCGTCGGCGAATCGGGCGTCACGAGCTCGGGATGATCGGTTTCGAGCTGTTGCAGCTCGCCGAAGAGCCTGTCGTATTCGGCGTCGGGCAGATCCGGCTGGTCGAGCACGTAATAGGCGTAATTCGCCCGCTCGAGTTGATCGCGCAGCCAAGCGGCACGCGCGTCGGGGTGGCTGGCTGGCGGTTCGGCTTGGGTTCGGGCCATGCTGGCGGCAATTCGCTCTGAAAAATCGGATGTTCGATTATCTCAGTTTGACGCCGCGGCGGGGGCACGCGATGCGTGCCGCGCAGGCGCGTTGCAGTGCACACGGACGATGTGTTTGCGGCGCTGCAACGACAACGGGCGACGGCACCGCAGGCCGTCGCCCGTGAAACGCGTTACTGACTGAAGAGGCGGCGCGTGACCGGCGAACCGGCCGGGATGCCCGCTTCCTCGAGCTTCGCGTACAGCTTCATGAGTTGCTGGTCGATCGCGACGAGCGTCGATTCCGGCAGCGGCCGGCGCGAATCGTCGACGACCCGCGCACCGATCCGCTCGGACAGCGACTTCGCGTAGTCGCACATCAGCCGGAACGGCAGGATGTCCTCTTCGGCGACCGGCACGTCGAGCACGAGCGTGATCATGTTGCCGCCCTTGTAGGTCAGGTCGTCGCGCAGGAAGTTCGTGTCGCCGAACTGCAGCATGAACACGGGGTTCTGCTTCGCATCGAGCTTCACGAAGCGCGTGCCGTCGCGCGACAGCAGCAGCCCGTCCTGGGAAGCGACGGCCTGCACGTAGTTTGCCGACCACGGCGCGCCGTCCGACATCACGTTGATCGACAACTGCGCGTCGCACTGCGCGGCAAAGCCGTCGAGTTCGCGCGCCATCGCGACCGTCTCCATCATGTCCGGGAATTCCGGTGCGCCGTCGATCGCGTCGGCGAACTGCTGGACGCCCGTCACGAATTCGGAGAATTCGAGTTCGTTCAGCGCGCCGCTGCGGTTCGCGAGCTGGGCCGCGGCACGCAGCTCTTCATAGCGCACGCCGTTCTGCAGCAGTTCCCACTGGCCGCCTTCCGGCTTGCCCTCGATATGCACGGGCTTGCTGCCCGCGCGGCGCAGCCGCTGCGCGACCGGCAGGATCTTGTCGCCCGGCAGCGGCGCGCCGAGGCGAATCGGCACGATGCAGTCGATCCGGCGGTCGACGATCGCGGGCGGCGCCGACGAAATCGTCGTCGCGGCGGGCAGCACGGGTTCAGCCGGTTCGTTCGATGCATCGGCGGCCGGTGCTTCCTGCGTGGCGGCGACCGCACCTTCGTCGACGGCCTGCTCGGCCGACTCGGCCGACGCCGACGGCGCGTCGACGCCGGTGGCCTCGGCCTGCAGGTCGGCCGGCGTGTCGGCAGGCGCCACGCCACCGAAGGTCGGCTCGACGCGCGCGGCGTCGGCCGATGCGCTCGCGGCAGCGGCGGCCGGTGCCGGCGCCGCGGATTCGCGGCGCACGGGCTGGCGCACCGGCTCGATGAACGGCAGCTCTTCGTCGCGCTCGGGGCGATTCATCGCCTCGGCCGTCTCTTCCGGCATCGGGCGCGGCATCCTGCGCCGCACCTTCGCGCCCTGCCACGCGTTGTAGACCACGACGCCGCCCACCACGACGGCGCCCGCGCCGATCAATCCGAGTGTCAACTCGTCCATGCACGCTCCATCAGCAATTCTTGTTCGTCGGACTCGCGAACGGGCGCCCATGCGCCGCGCGAACGCGGTCCGGTTTCGTCAAACGTCAATTCTGGGCAAAACCCGCGGCGGTTTCCATGTCCACCGCGACGATCCGCGACACGCCCTGCTCCTGCATCGTCACGCCGATCAGCTGCTGCGCCATCTCCATCGCGATCTTGTTGTGCGAGATGAAGAGGAACTGCGTCTTGTCGGACATCGCGCGCACGAGATTCGCGAAACGCTCGGTGTTCGCGTCGTCGAGCGGCGCGTCGACCTCGTCGAGCAGACAGAACGGCGCCGGGT
Organism: Burkholderia sp. RF4-BP95; assembly: GCF_001521985.1. Classification (NCBI taxonomy): domain Bacteria; kingdom Pseudomonadati; phylum Pseudomonadota; class Betaproteobacteria; order Burkholderiales; family Burkholderiaceae; genus Burkholderia; species Burkholderia sp. RF4-BP95. The sequence continues at coordinate 47,154 of NZ_LOSX01000072.1, forward strand.
TCAGCTGGAACATCGCGAACACCAGCGCGGTGGCGGTCAGCGCCTTTTCGCCGCCCGACAGCAGGTGGATGGTCGCGTTCTTCTTGCCCGGCGGCTGCGCCATCACCTGCACGCCCGCGTCGAGGATCTCGTCGCCCGTCATGATCAGCTTCGCCTGGCCGCCGCCGAACAGGCGCGGGAACAGGTCGCTGAAGTGACGGTTGACCTCGTCGAACGTGCCCTGCAGCAGCGTGCGGGTTTCCTGGTCGATCTTGTGGATCGCATCCTCGAGCGTCGTGATCGCGTCGGTCAGGTCGGCCGACTGCGCATCGAGGAACACCTTGCGCTCGCTCGCGGCCTTCAGCTCGTCGAGCGCGGCCATGTTGACCGGACCCAGCGCGTTGATCGCGTTGTTCAGGCGCGTGACCTCGCCCTGCAGGTACGACGGTTTCAGGTCCGGGGTCAGCTTCTCGCGCAGCGCTTGCTCGTCGACCTCGGCCGCCGCGAGCTGCTCGGCAAACTGCTCGACGGACAGGCGCGCGGCCTGCTCCTTCAGCTGCAGCTCGGTGATGCGGTCGCGCAACGGCTGCAGCGAACGCTCGGCGACGAGACGCTGCTCGTCCGAAGCGCGCAGCTTTGCCGTCAGGTCGTCGAGCTCGATCCGCGCGGCCTGCAACGCCTCTTCCTTCACCGCGCGAATTTCGAGCGCGTCCTGCAGCCCCGTGTGCGCAGTCTGCTCGTTGATCGTTTCGAGTTCGGCGCGCGCGTCTTCCAGCGACGCGGCGACGCGCTCGCTCTGCTCGTGCGCGACCTGGATGCTGCGCTTGAGCTCGTCGATCCGCGTGACCGCGTTGCGCGCGGCGAAGCGTGCGTCGTTCGCGCCGCGCTCGAGGTCGCGCGCTTCCTGGCGCGCCTGCGTCAGCGATTCGTCGAGCGCCTCGAATGCGAGCTGGTTGTCCTCGAAGCGCGCCTGCAGTTCCGCGAGTTCGCCGTCGAAACGCTCGAAGTTCGCTTCCGATTCCGCGCGCAGCGCGCGCTGCTCGTCGATCTGCGCGCCGATTTCCTCGAGCTCCTCGCGGATCTGCGTGCTGCGCTGCGTGTAGCGCTCATGCGCCTGTGCGAGTTTCAGCACGTCCATCTGCAGTGCGTGCACCCGCTGCGTCGCGCGCTCGGCCTGCGCGCGCACGTCGCCGAGCGCCTGCGTGGCCTGCGTGTGCGCGGCCTCCGCCCGCACGGCGGCGGTGCGGGCCTCGTCGGCGAGCAGCGCCTGCGCGCGCACCTGGCGCGTCAGGTTCTCGATTTCCTGCTGGCGAGCCAGCATCCCGGCCTGCTCCGAATCGGCCGCGTACAGCTGCACGCCGACACGCGTGACGATGTGGCCGGCCTTGACGACGAACGCGCCGCCTGGCGGCAGTTGCGCGCGCGTCGCGAGCGCCTGCGCGACGTCGTCGGCGACGTACACGTTGCCGAGCCAGTCGTTCAGCACCGCACGGATGCCCGCATCGTCGATGCGTACGAGCGACAGCACCGGGCGCAGCCCGGCCGCGGCGGCCGGCGGCTCACCGGCCGCGGGCGGCGCGTAGAACGCGAGCTTCGCGGGCGGCGCGTCGGTCGCGAACGCCTTCACCCAGTCGAGATTCGACACTTCGAGCGCAGCCAGACGCTCGCGCAGCACGGCCTCGAGCGCCGCTTCCCAGCCCGCCTCGACGTGCAGCTTCTTCCAGAGACGCGGCAGCGCGCCGAGCTCGTGCTTGTCGAGCCACGGCTGGATCTTGCCTTCGGTCTGCACGTTCTCCTGCAGCTGCTTGAGCGCGGCGAGCCGCGCCTCGAGCTGGTGGATCTGCGCGCTTTCGGCCTGTACGCGCTCCTGCGCGGCACGGCGTTCGCCGTCGAGGCGCGGCAGCGCGTCCTGCGCATCGGTCAGGCGTGCCTGGGCTTCGGCGAGGATCTCTTCCTGCTCGGCGAGCTGCATGCGCAACTCCTCGAGCTGCGCTTCGTCCGGTGCGTCGAGCCCGCCCGCCTCGGACTTCAGGCGTTCGTGGCGCTGCTGAAGCTGCTGGAGCTGCTGGTCGGCATTGCGCTGGTGTGCGGCCTCGAGCTTCAACGACTGTTCGGTCTGCGCGATCCGCGCGCGTTCGTCGTTGAGCTGCGCCTGCGCATCGCGCCATTTCGCCTCGAGCGCCGGGAGCGCGTCGTGTTTCGCGGCCGCGTTGTCTTCAGCGAGCGCGGCCTTCTCGTCGGCCATCGCCCGCGCTTCTTCCGCTTCCTCGAGCTCGTCCTGCGCCTTCTCGGCCTGCGCGCGCCATTGCTCGCGCTGCGCGTTCAGCGCGGCGATCTGCGCCTGCACGCGATTGCGCGATTCGACGATGAACTTGATCTCGGCCTCGAGGCGGCTCACTTCGGCGTTCGCCTCGTAGAGCGCACCCTGCGCGCCCTGCATCGCGTCGCTCGCCGAATAATGCGCGACCCGCAACGTCTCGAGCTGCGACTCGACCTCGCGCAGCTTTGCCGTCTGCGCCTCGAGGTCGATCTGCGCCTGCTCGATCGCGCGCTGCTGCTTCTGCTGCTCGCTCGCGGCCTCGTTCTTGCGCAGCAGCCACAACAGGCGCTGCTTCTCCTCGCCGTCGGCGACGAGTTCCTTGTATTTGGTCGCGACGACGGCCTGCGCCTCGAGCTTCTCGAGGTTCGCGCCGAGCTCGCGGACGATGTCCTCGACGCGCGTCAGGTTCTCGCGCGTGTCGTGCAAGCGGTTCTCCGTCTCGCGGCGGCGCTCCTTGTACTTCGACACGCCGGCGGCTTCCTCGAGGAACACGCGCAGCTCTTCCGGCTTCGCCTCGATGATCCGCGCGATCATGCCCTGGCCGATGATCGCGTACGCGCGCGGGCCGAGGCCCGTGCCGAGGAAGATGTCCTGGATGTCGCGGCGGCGCGCCGGCAGGTTGTTGATGTAGTAGCTCGACGTGCCGTCGCGCGTCAGCACGCGCTTCACGGCGATCTCGCCGTACTGGCCCCACTGCCCGGCCGCGCGGCCGTCGGAGTTGTCGAAGATCAGCTCGACGCTGGCCCGGCTGCCGGGCTTGCGTGCGGTCGAGCCGTTGAAGATCACGTCCTGCATCGACTCGCCGCGCAGCTCGGACGCGCGCGACTCGCCGAGCACCCAGCGCACGGCATCGATGATGTTGGACTTGCCGCACCCGTTCGGGCCCACCACGCCGACAAGCTGGCCCGGAACCTGGAAATGCGTGGGATCGACAAAGGATTTGAAGCCAGCGAGTTTGATCGAGCTCAGACGCACGGCGGTATCGGATGTGAAGAAGGTGTGAAACGGACGGGGCCGCGACGCGCGGGGCCGGACGGCCCGTGCGCGCGATGCGCCCCGGAATTCAAAAGCGGGGCCGCGCGCATCCAGCGTTGGGCCCCGCAAACGGCTTCCATCATACCATCGCGCGTGCGCCGTCCCGCCCGTCGCCGGGTTTGCCCGATGCCGGCGCGGCACGATGGACCCGGCTCGACAGCAGCGTCGCCAGCACGATGCATGCGCCGCCCGCCCATTCGCGCGCCGTCGGCAGTTCGTTCGCGAACACCCACGCGGACAGCGCGGTGATCACGATCTCGAACAGCATGATGATCGACGCGCGATTCGCCGGCACGCGCGCGAGGCCATATTGCACGAGCAGGTTGTTCGCCGCCATCGTCACGCCGATCGCGGCGACGATCAGCGCGGCGACGCCGAGCTGGCCGGCCGCCGGCGTGGCCGGCAGCCCCTCGAACAGCGATGCGATCGCGCCGAACACCGCCGCGCCGCCGAACAGCGTCGCCGTGCGCATTTCGGCGCGCATGTCCGGCAGCTCGCGGCTCGCCTTGATCACGAGCACGTTGCTCATCGCGAAACTCAGGCCGGCCGCGAGCCCCGCCCATTCCGCCGGATTGGCCGGCAGCGGCATGCCGAGCTTCGGCGACCACAGCATCAGCATCGCGCCGCCGATCGACAGCGCCGCAAGCCCCACGCCGGCCCAGGTCAGCCGCTCGCGCAGCAGGAAATGCGCGTAGATCGCGGTCCAGGCAGGCGTCAGATAGAACAGCAGCATCACGCGCAGCACTTCGCCGTGGATCGTGCCCCACACGAAGCCCAGGTTCGTCACGCCCGCCGTGATCGCGATGCCCGGCAACACCCAGTGCCAGCGCAGCGTGGCGATCGTGCGGTGCCGCACGACCACCACGAACAGGAAAGCGACCGCGCTCGTCAGCGCGCTCGCCAGCGTGCCGGTGAGCCCGAGCGACGCGAGGATCCGCAGCGGATACCAGATCAGGCCCCATACCGACGCGCCGATCAGGATGGCCAGCGTCGGCAGGCTGCCGCGTACCGCGTTGTTCATTTGTTTCGATACCCTTTATTCGACCGGCCCGGCCGCCGTTCCGGCGGGCCGTGACCGCATTGCATCACGCTATAATCGTCCGTTGCGACCCGCGCGCCGTCGGCGCCCGCTCGCAGCCGTGCGGCACCCGCGCCGCCCCTTTCGCTCCAACCGGCCGCGATGGCCGCTTCGCCCGTGAACCCTCGACTCGACTCGCTCCAGCCCTATCCCTTCGAAAAGCTGCGCGCCCTGTTCAAGGACGTGACGCCCTCCGCCGGCCTGAAACCGATCAGCTTCGGCATCGGCGAGCCCAAGCACCCGACTCCGGCGCTGATCCGCGACGCCGTGGTGGCTTCGCTCGACGGCCTCGCGTCATATCCGGCCACGGCCGGCTCGGACGCGCTGCGCACGTCGATCGCGCACTGGCTGGAGCGCCGCTACGGGCTGCCGGCGATCGACCCGGCCACGCAGGTGCTGCCCGTGTCGGGGTCGCGCGAGGCGCTGTTCTCGCTCGCGCAGACGGTGATCGACGCGCGCCCGACCGCGGACGGCGAGAAGGCGATCGTACTCTGTCCGAATCCGTTCTATCAAATTTACGAAGGCGCGGCGCTCCTGGCCGGTGCCGAACCCTATTTCGCGAACAGCGACCCGGCGCGCAACTTCGCGTGCGACTACGCGGCCGTGCCCGATGAAGTCTGGGCGCGCACCCAGCTGCTGTACGTGTGTTCGCCGGGCAACCCGACGGGCGCCGTGCTGACGCTCGACGACTGGCGCGAGCTGTTCGCGCTGTCCGACCGCCACGGCTTCGTGATCGCATCCGACGAGTGCTATTCGGAGATCTACTTCGACGAAGCGGCGCCGCCGCTCGGCGGCCTCGAGGCCGCGCACCGCCTCGGTCGCGGCTTCGAGCGGCTCGTGATGCTGTCGAGCCTGTCGAAGCGCTCGAACGTGCCGGGCATGCGCTCGGGCTTCGTCGCCGGCGACGCCGCGCTGCTGAAGAAATTCCTGCTCTACCGCACGTACCACGGCGCCGCGCTGTCGCCGGTCTGGCAACACGCGAGCATCGCCGCGTGGAACGACGAGGCGCACGTGCGCGAGAACCGCGCGCTGTACCTGCAGAAGTTCAGCACGGTCACGCCGATGCTGGCCGACGTGATCGACGTGAAGCTGCCCGACGCCGCGTTCTACCTGTGGGCCAATGTCGCGCGCACCGGCCTGTCGGATACCGAGTTCGCCCGCCGCCTGTACGCCGACTATAATGTGACGGTTCTGCCCGGCTCGTACCTGGCGCGCGATGCGCACGGCACGAATCCGGGCCGCGATTTCATCCGGATCGCGCTCGTCGCGGGCACCCCCGAATGCGTCGAGGGCGCGCAACGCATCGTCGATTTCTGCCGGGCTCTCGCGCGGTAGGACGTCCATCCCGATCAATTCCATTCATCTCCTGCGAAAACGAACATGTCGCAACAACTTCAGCAAATCATCGATACCGCCTGGGAAAACCGCGCCGAGCTGTCGCCGAAGGCCGCGCCCGCCGACGTCCGCGAAGCCGTCGCTCACGCGATCGAGCAACTCGACAAGGGTGCACTGCGCGTCGCCGAGAAGATCGACGGCAACTGGACCGTGCACCAGTGGCTGAAGAAGGCCGTGCTGCTGTCGTTCCGCCTGGAGGACAACGCACCGATGCCGGCCGGCGGCTACTCGCAGTTCTACGACAAGGTGCCGTCGAAGTTCGCGAACTACACGGCCGAAGACTTCGCCGCGGGCGGCTTCCGCGTCGTGCCGCCGGCCATCGCGCGCCGCGGCTCGTTCATCGCGAAGAACGTCGTGCTGATGCCGTCGTACACCAACATCGGCGCATACGTCGACGAAGGCACGATGGTCGACACGTGGGCCACGGTCGGCTCGTGCGCGCAGATCGGCAAGAACGTGCACCTGTCGGGCGGCGTCGGCATCGGCGGCGTGCTCGAGCCGCTGCAGGCGAACCCCGTCATCATCGAAGACAACTGCTTCATCGGCGCGCGCTCGGAAGTCGTCGAAGGCGTGATCGTCGAGGAGAACTCGGTGATCTCGATGGGCGTGTACCTCGGCCAGAGCACGAAGATCTACGATCGCGAAACGGGTGAAGTCAGCTACGGCCGCATCCCGGCCGGCTCGGTCGTCGTCGCCGGCAACCTGCCGTCGAAGGACGGCTCGCACAGCCTGTACTGCGCGGTGATCGTGAAGAAGGTCGACGCGAAGACCCGCGCGAAGGTCGGCCTGAACGAGCTGCTGCGAGGCGACTGATGGCCAAGCCGCGCACCGTGGTCGTCTACGGCATTCCGAACTGCGACACCGTGAAGAAGGCCCGCGTGTGGCTCGACGATCACGGCGTCGAGTTCGAGTTCCACGACTTCAAGAAGCTCGGCGTCAGCGCACCGCTCGTCGAGGACTGGCTGAAGGACGTGTCGCTCGACGCGCTCGTGAACAAGCGCGGCACGACGTGGCGCGGCCTGGACGACGCCATGAAGGCGGCCGCGGAAACGAAGTCCGGCGCGGTCGCGCTGATGATCCACAAGCCGTCGGTCATCAAGCGCCCCGTGCTCGTCGTCAACGGCCGCGTGAAATCGCTCGGTTTCGTGGCCGATCAGTACGCGGCGCTGTTTGCCGCCTAGGGCCGCCCGCGCTGCGCCCGCGCCGCGCACGACGCCCCATCGCTGCCGGCCACCGCGCCGGCATTTTTTATCGAAAGTGGTCCGAACCATGTCCGCCACCCTAGCCCTTACCGAACAGCTGATCGCCCGCGCGTCCGTCACGCCCGACGACCAGCATTGCCAGCAGATCATGACCGAGCGCCTCGCCGCGCTCGGCTTCGAATGCGAGACCATCGCGTCGCACGGCGTGACCAACCTGTGGGCCGTCAAGCGCGGCACCGACGGCCGCGACGGCAAGCTGCTCGCGTTCGCGGGCCACACCGACGTCGTGCCGACCGGCCCGCTCGAGCAGTGGACTTCGCCGCCGTTCATTCCCGCGCATCGCGACGGGAAGCTGTACGGCCGCGGTGCGGCAGACATGAAGACATCGCTCGCGGCGTTCGTCGTCGCGTCCGAGGAATTCGTCGCAGCCCACCCCGGCCATCGCGGCGCGATCGCGTTCCTGATCACGAGCGACGAGGAAGGACCGGCCACCGACGGCACCGTGAAGGTCGTCGAGCTACTCGAAGCGCGCGGCGAACGCCTCGACTACTGCATCGTCGGCGAACCGACGTCGACCGCCGAACTCGGCGACGTCGTGAAGAACGGCCGCCGTGGCTCGATGTCGGGCGAACTGATCGTCAAGGGCGTGCAGGGCCACATTGCATACCCGCACCTCGCGAAGAACCCGATCCACCTGCTCGCGCCGGCGCTCGCCGAACTCGCCGCCGAACAATGGGACGAAGGCAACGAATACTTCCCGCCGACCACCTGGCAGGTGTCGAACCTGCATGCGGGCACCGGCGCGACCAACGTGATCCCCGGCCACGCGGACCTGATGTTCAACTTCCGCTTTTCGACGGCGAGCACCGTCGAGGGCTTGCAGGCACGCGTGCATGCGATCCTCGACAAGCACGGCCTCGAGTACACGCTGAAGTGGTCGGTGAGCGGCCTGCCGTTCCTCACGCCGCGCGGCGACCTGTCGAACGCGCTCGAGAACGCGATCCGCGCCGAAACCGGCCTCACGACCGAGCTGTCGACGACGGGCGGCACGTCCGACGGGCGCTTCATCGCGCGCATCTGCCCGCAGGTGATCGAGTTCGGTCCGCCGAACGGCAGCATCCACAAGATCGACGAACACATCGACGTGCGCTTCGTCGACCCGCTGAAGAACGTGTACCGCCGCGTGCTCGAACAACTGATTGCCTGACGGAGCCTCGCATGACGACACCTTTTGCAACCGTTCGCGACCTGCTGCGCTATGCGGTCACGCGCTTCTCGAAGGCGAAGCTCGCGTTCGGCCACGGCTCGGACAACGCGTACGACGAAGCCGCCTACCTCGTGCTGCACACGCTCGACCTGCCGCTCGACACGCTCGAGCCGTTCCTCGATGCTCGCCTGCTGCCCGACGAAATCGCGGCAGTGCTCGCGGTGATCGAACGACGCGCAACCGACCGCGTGCCGGCCGCCTATCTCACGCATGAAGCGTGGATGCACGGCCACCGCTTCTACGTCGACGAGCGCGTGATCGTGCCGCGCTCGTTCATCGGCGAGCTGCTCGACGACGGCCTGCAGCCGTATGTCGCCGATCCCGAACAGGTCGGCGCGGTGCTCGAGCTGTGCACCGGCTCCGGCTGCCTCGCGATTCTCGCGGCCAGCGCGTTCCCGAATGCCGAGATCGACGCGATCGACCTGTCCGAGAAGGCGCTCGAAGTCGCCAGGATCAACGTGCACGACTATGGTCTCGACGATCGCATCACGCTGCATCACGGCGACCTCTACGCGCCGCTGCCCGCGTTCCGCGCCGAGCCCGACACGCGCTACGACGTGATCCTGACGAATCCGCCGTACGTGAACGCAACGTCGATGGCGGCCCTCCCGCCCGAATACCGGCACGAGCCGGAGATGGCGCTCGCAGGCGGCGACGACGGCATGGACATCGTGCGACGCATCATCGGGCAAGCGCACAAGTGGCTGCACGACGACGGCGTGCTCGTCGTCGAGATCGGCAACGAGCGCGAGCACGTCGAAGCCGCGTTCGGCGGCCTCGAGCTCACGTGGCTGCCCACCAGCGCGGGCGACGACGCCGTGTTCCTGATCCAGGCGTCGGACCTGCCGCGCAAGGCCTGACGGCACCCCACGACCCAACCGTGCGGTACGGCACACCGCTGTCCCGCACGGTTGGGTAAGATGCGCGTAAGCGGCTGTCGCGCCGCACGACTTCAGGAGTCCGTCACGCGCCCATGACCCTCGACTGGTTACACCTCGGCACCCTGATCCTGGCCATCCATGTGCTCGGGATCATCGCGGCGTGTCACGCGATCTTGAACACGCGCACGTCGCAAGGCGCGATCGCGTGGGCGGTATCGCTCGCCGCGATGCCATACCTGACGCTCATTCCCTATCTGTTCCTCGGCCGCAGCAAGTTCTCCGGCTACGTCGACGCGCGGCGCCACGAGATGGAAGCGCTGCGCACGCACACGCCGCGCGCGCCGTGGCCCGATGCGAACGCAACCGACGGGCCGGCCGCCGACGCGATCGGCCGGGCCGCCGTGCTCGCGCTTACGCGGCTGGGCGGAATGCCGTTCGTCGGCGGCAATGCGGTGCGCACGCTCGTGAACGGCGACGCGACCTTCTCGGCGATCCTGTCGGCGATCGACACCGCGCGCGACTACGTAATCGTCCAGTTCTTCATCGTGCGCGACGACGCGCTCGGCCAGATGCTGAGCGACGCGCTGCTCGCCCGCGCGGCGGCCGGCGTGCGCTGCTACCTGCTGTACGACAGCATCGGCAGCTTCGACCTGCCGCACAGCTACGTCGACACGCTGCGCCGCGGCGGCGTCGAGGTCCATCCGTTCGCGACCCACCGCAAGTTCGTCAACCGCTTCCAGCTCAACTTCCGCAACCATCGCAAGATCGTCGTCGTCGACGGCAATTGCGCGTTCGTCGGCGGCCTCAACGTCGGCGTCGAATATCTCGGCGCGAACCGGCGCCTGTCGCCGTGGCGCGACACCCATATCGAGATCCGCGGCCCGGTGGTGGCCAGCATTCAGTACGTGTTCGCCGAAGACTGGCACTGGGCCACGCAGACGCTGCCGGCGCTCGCCACACCGCCGGAGGCGCTGCCCGACGACGCGATGCATTGCCTCGCCGTGCCGATGGGGCCGGCCGACAAACAGGAAACCGGCTCGCTGTTCTTCGTCGAGGCGATCAACGCCGCGCGCGAACGGATCTGGATCACGACGCCGTATCTCGTACCCGACGAAGCGGTGATCGCCGCGCTGAAGCTCGCGGTGATGCGCGGCGTCGACGTGCGCATCTTGATCCCGAGCCGACGCGACCACTACGTCGTGTTCGAGGCGTCCAGGCTCTATGCGCGCGATCTCGTCGACGCGGGCGTCAAGGTGTTCCGCTACCGGCCCGGCTTCCTGCACCAGAAGGTCGTGCTGATCGACCGCGTCGCCGCCGCGATCGGCAGCGCGAATCTCGACAACCGCTCGTTCCGACTCAACTTCGAAATCATGGTGCTCACCGTCGATCGCACGTTCGCCGACGAGGTCGAGGCCATGCTCGACGCCGATTTCGCACAGGCCTACGAAGTCGATGCGAACGAGTATCGGCACTCGCCCGCGTGGCGACGCATCGCGATGCACGTCGCGCGCCTGTTCGCGCCAATCCTGTAGCGGCCGCGCGAGCGCCGGACGTGCGCCGCTCGAATGACGGCACACGCTTTCGCGGGATTCGGCTCGGCGCCGCGGCCACTGCCCGCTCGGTCCGAACGGCCCGCCCGCCGCTTCTCGAGGTTACAACAGCTTGTCGATATCCGCGGCGATGTCCTCGGGCTTCGTCGACGGCGCATAGCGCTTGACGATCCGCCCGTCACGGTCGATCAGGAATTTCGTGAAATTCCACTTGATCGCCTTGAGGCCGAGGATGCCGGGCGCCTCGTCGGTCAGATAGCGGTACAACGGATGCGCGTGGTCGCCCTTCACATCGATCTTCGCGAACATCGGGAACGTGACGCCGTAGTTGCGCTCGCAGAACGCGCCGATCTGCGCGGCGTCGCCCGGCTCCTGCTTGCCGAACTGGTTGCACGGGAAGCCGAGCACGAAGAAACCGCGCGCCGCGTACTGGTCGTACAGCTTCTGCAGGCCCGCATACTGCGGCGTGAAACCGCACTCGCTCGCGGTATTGACGATCAGCAGCACCTTGCCGCGGTACGCATCGAGCGACGCCGGCTCACCGGCAAGCGTCTCTGCGCTGAACGAATACAGGGTGGACATCGGGCACTCCTTTTACGAAACCGGATCGAGGTGGAGTCTAGGCCAAATCGCGCCGTTGCGGCATCTGCCGAACGGCCGATATCCGGGGCGACGCGCGCGCAGTCTAGAATAGCGGTTTTGGCCAGTCATTCCCGCCGTGATCCGTTTCAATCAGTTCAGCCTTGCGCGCGGCACCAAGCCGCTGTTCGAGTCGGCCTCGTTCGTGCTCAATCCCGGCGAAAAGGCCGGCCTGATCGGCGCGAACGGCGCCGGCAAATCGACGCTGTTCTCGGTCCTGCGTGGCGAGCTGCATTCCGACGCCGGCGATTTCGCGATGCCGCCGTCGTGGCGGATCGCCCACGTGTCGCAGGAAACGCCCGCCGTCGACCGCTCGGCGCTCGACTACACGCTCGACGGCGACACCGCGCTGCGCGAGATCGAAGCGCGCATCGCCGCCGCCTCGGCCGCGCATGACGGCGCGGCCGAGGCCGACGCACATGCGGCCTTCGCCGACGCCGACGGCTATACCGCGCCGGCGCGCGCCGAAGCACTGCTGCTCGGCCTCGGCTTCACGCTCGCGCAGACGCGCGAATCGGTCGCCAGCTTCTCCGGCGGCTGGCGCATGCGGCTGAACCTCGCGCAGGCGCTGATGTGCCGCTCCGACCTGCTGCTGCTCGACGAACCGACCAACCACCTCGACCTCGACGCGATCGTCTGGCTCGAGGACTGGCTGCACCGCTACCCCGGCACGCTCGTCGTGATCTCGCACGACCGCGAATTCCTCGACTCGATCTGCAACGTCACGCTGCATCTGGAAAATCGCCAGGTGAAGCGCTACGGCGGCAATTATTCGCAATTCGAAGTGCTGCGCGCGCAACAACTGGCGCTGCAGCAAAGCGCATACGAAAAGCAGCAGAAGACGATCGAGCACCTGCAGAGCTTCGTCGACCGCTTCAAGGCCAAGGCGACCAAGGCCAAGCAGGCGCAAAGCCGGATGAAGGCGCTCGAGAAGATGGAGCTGATCGCGCCCGCGCACATCGCATCGCCGTTCACCTTCGAGTTCCGCACGCCCGATGCCGCGCCGAATCCGATGATGGTGATGGAGGACGTCCGCTGCGGCTACCACGCCGACGACGGCACGGACATCCCGATCGTCGAACGCGTGGCGCTGTCGATCCAGAACGGCCAGCGCATCGGCCTGCTCGGCGCGAACGGCCAGGGCAAGTCGACGCTGATCAAGACGCTGGCCGGCACGCTCGCGCCGCTGTCGGGCCACGTGCGCGACGGCAAGGGGCTGACGATCGGCTATTTCGCGCAGCACCAGCTCGAAACGCTGCGCGAGGACGATTCGCCGCTCGCGCATCTCGCCCGGCTCGCCCCCGATACGCGCGAGCAGGAACTGCGCGATTTCCTCGGCGGCTTCAATTTCTCGGGCGACATGGCGACGAGCCCGGTCGGCCCGTTCTCGGGTGGCGAGAAAGCGCGGCTCGCGCTCGCGCTGATCATCTGGCAGAAGCCGAACCTGCTGCTGCTCGACGAGCCGACCAACCACCTCGACCTCGAAACGCGTCACGCGCTGACGATGGCGCTCGCGCAGTTCGAAGGCACGCTGATCCTCGTCTCGCACGACCGCCACCTGCTTCGCGCGACCACCGACCAGTTCATGCTCGTCGCGAAACACCGTCTGCAGCCGTTCGACGGCGATCTCGACGATTACCGCGACTGGCTGCTGCAGCATGCGGCCGAGCAGCGCGCGGCCGCGAAGGCCGACAGCGCGGCTGCAGCGGGTGTGGATCCGGGCGTCAATCGCAAGGATCAGAAACGTCAGGCGGCCGAGGAGCGCCAGCGGCTGTCGCAGCTGAAGAAGCCGCTGCAGAACCGCATCACGAAGCTCGAAAAGGAAATGGAAACATTGCACGCGGAGAAGGCGCGCCTCGACGCGTTCGTCGCCGATCCGGCGAGCTACGAGGCGGCGCGCAAGACGGAACTGACCGACGCGATCCGCACGCTCGGTGAGGTCAATACCCGGCTCGAAACGGTCGAGGCGGACTGGCTCGCCGTGCAGGAAGAGCTCGAGCAGATCGGCTGACCACGGCCCGGGCGCCGTCGGCCGATCGCTTCATCGGCCACGCGCGGCATCCCCGGGATGCGTCAACGCCCAACGCACCCGCCCGGAAACGACAAGGCCGGGCACCAGGCCCGGCCTCTTCGTCATTGTCGCGTTCGCCGTTGTCGCGTCGGCCGTTCGTCGGCCCCGCCGGCCGCTCAACGCCGCGGCAACGTATCGCGCGGCATCTGCTCGTCGTCGTCCATCAGATGACGCCGCCCTTCGGTCGGCCGGCGGATCGCCGCAGCAACCTCCGCTTCCGTCACGTCCTCGGACACGACCCGGCGCGCGATGCGCCCTTCGTCGTCGATCCACTCGACAATCCGGCATCCACCGCCCCACGGCTGAACGATCGGCTCCGACACGCGGCAGCCGCGCAGGTTGTAACTGCGTCCGCCCGGCGTTTCCCCATACTGTTTGAACATAGGTTCCCTTCGCATTGCGCGGTTCGACAATCCGGCAAAGGATAGGGAAAAGCGATGTCCGGCGGGTTACATCAGCCTACATATTCTTTACAACGAATTACGCGACAGATCGCGGCGGGCCGGCACGCGCGGGTGCCGGCCACCACGGTCATTCGAGATCGCGCACGCGGTCGATCGCCTGCTCGATCCGCTCGACGGCCATCACGTTCAGCCCTTCGATCGGCTGTTTCGGCGCATTCGCCTTCGGGATCAGCGCCGCGGTGAAACCAAGCTTCGCCGCCTCGCGCAGCCGTTCCTGGCCGCGCGGCGACGGCCGGATCTCGCCCGCCAGCCCCACTTCGCCGAATACGATCAGACCCTTCGGCAGCGCCTTGTTGCGCATCGACGAATGGATCGCGAGCAGCACCGCGAGGTCGGCGGCCGGTTCGGTGATCTTCACGCCGCCCACCGCGTTCAGAAACACGTCCTGATCGAAACACGCGATGCCCGCATGCCGGTGCAGCACCGCGAGCAGCATCGCGAGCCGGTTCTGCTCGAGGCCAACCGCGAGCCGGCGCGGGTTCGGCACGTGGGCCGTATCGACGAGCGCCTGGATTTCGACGAGCAGCGGGCGTGTGCCCTCCTGCGTGACGAGCACGCAGGAACCCGGCACGACCTGCTCGTGCTGCGACAGGAACAGCGCGGACGGATTCGCGACACCGCGCAGCCCGCGCTCGGTCATCGCGAACACGCCGAGTTCGTTGACCGCGCCGAAGCGGTTCTTGAACGCGCGCACGAGCCGGAACGACGAATGGGTGTCGCCTTCGAAGTACAGCACCGTGTCGACGATGTGCTCGAGCACGCGCGGGCCGGCGAGGTTGCCCTCCTTCGTCACGTGCCCGACCATGATGATCGCGGTGCCGGACTGTTTCGCGATGCGCGTGAGCTGCGCCGCGCACTCGCGCACCTGGGCCACCGAACCGGGCGCCGACGTCAGCGCTTCGGAATAGACGGTCTGGATCGAGTCGATGACGGCGACGTCCGGCCGTTCCGCATCGATCGCGGCCTGGATCTTCTCGAGCTGGATTTCGGCGAGCAGCTTCAGCTCGGCCGCCGGTGCGCCCCCGTCGAGCAGCGCGAGCCGTTGCGCGCGCAACGCGATCTGCGCGGCCGATTCCTCGCCGCTGATATAGAGTGCACGACGCTCGCTGGCGATGTCCGCGAGCGACTGCAGCAACAGCGTCGACTTGCCGATGCCCGGATCGCCGCCGATCAGCACGACGCCGCCCGGCACCAGCCCGCCGCCCAGCACGCGGTCGAATTCGCCGATGCCGGTGGAGAAGCGCGGCACGTCGGCCGCCTCGATGTCGACGAGCCGCTGCACGGGCGCCCGCTTCGCGAGCGACTGGAAGCGATGGGCGGCCGGCGACTCGGCGACCGATTCGACGAGCGTGTTCCAGGCCTGGCACGACGGGCATTGCCCCTGCCACTTCGGGGTTTGTCCGCCGCACTCGCTGCAGACGTAGACGGTTTTCTGTTTTGCCACGCGTGCTGCCCTTATTCCGCGCGCACCGGCACGCGGCCGGCGACCGCGCACATCAGTTCATAGCCGATGGTCCCGCAATGGCGCGCGACGTCGTCGATCGGCAGCGCGTCGCCCCACAGCTCGACCCGCGCGCCGACGCCGGCCTGCGGGCACGGCGTCAGGTCGACGGTAATCATGTCCATCGACACGCGGCCGACGATCCGCGTGCGGATGCCGTCGACGATCACCGGCGTGCCTTCGGGCGCGACGCGCGGATAGCCGTCCGCGTAGCCGCACGCGACGACGCCGATGCGCATCTGCGCCTGCGCGGAGAACGTCGAGCCGTAGCCGATCGCCTGCCCCTTCGCGATCGTCTGCACGGCGATCAGCTCGGACGCGAGCGTCATCGCGGGCTTCAGGCCCGTGTCGGCGATGTCGGCCGACAGCCCCGACGGCGACGCGCCGTACAGCACGATCCCCGGGCGCACCCAGTCGAAGTGCGTATCCGGATGCCACAGCACGGCCGCCGAATTCGCGAGACTGCGCGCACCGGCAATGTTTTCCGCACCGCGCTCGAACGTCGCGAGCTGCTCGGCCACACCGCGCTCGTTGTCCGCGTCCGAAAAATGGGTCATCAACGTAATCTGGCCGATGCCGGGGCACGCGCGGGCGCGCTCCCACGCGGCGCGGTATTTCTCCGGCACGTAGCCGAGCCGGTTCATCCCGCTGTTCATCTTGAGGTGCACGTTGACGGGCTTCGACAACCGCGCCGTCTCCAGCATCCGCATCTGTTCGTCGTTGTGGACGGTGGTCGTGAGGCTGTAGCGGTCGATCACATCGATGTCGGTCGAGCGGAAGAACCCTTCGAGCAGCAGGATCGGGCCGGCCCAGCCGAGCTCGCGCAGCTTCACGGCCTCGTCGAGGTCGAGCAGGCCGAAGCCGTCGGTGCCGCGCAGGCCGGGAAACACGCGCGCGAGACCGTGGCCGTACGCGTTGGCCTTGACGACCGCCCAGACCTTGGACGGGCCGGCAAATCGGCGGACGACGGAGAGATTGTTCGCGAGAGCGGCGGTATGGATGGTGGCGGAGATCGGGCGCGGCATGGGAAATTTACGTAAAGACGCTTGCGAATCATCAGCTTACCGTGCCTTTTGAGCACCGAAGCCGACAATTTGCGGAACGATCGGGGAATCTTGCTAGTCCGAATTGCCGTATTTTCGTGTTATAAAGCCGTGCGCACAACCCATTTCGAACGGAATAAGCCGATCGCATACCAGGCGGCCTACGCGGCCCTGCCGCAGCGACGAAAGCATCGCATCAGATGAAAAAAGGTTTTTACACCATCATGGCCGCGCAGTTTTTCTCGTCGTTGGCCGACAATGCGCTTCTCATCGCCGCCATCGCCCTGCTGAAAGACCTCCACGCCCCCAACTGGATGACACCGCTGCTCAAGCTGTTCTTCGTGTTGTCCTACGTGGTGCTGGCGGCGTATGTCGGTGCGTTCGCCGACTCGCGCCCGAAGGGCCGCGTGATGTTCATCACCAACTCGATCAAGGTGGTCGGCTGCCTGATCATGCTGTTCGGTGCTCATCCGCTGATCGCATACGGGATCGTCGGCTTCGGCGCCGCGGCCTACTCGCCCGCGAAATACGGCATTCTGACCGAGCTGCTGCCGGCCGACAGGCTCGTCGCCGCGAACGGCTGGATCGAAGGCACGACCGTCAGCTCGATCATCCTCGGCACCGTGCTCGGTGGCGCGCTGATCAGCCCGCACATCGCGTCGCACGTGATCGCGCACACGCCAGCCTGGATCGCCACGCCCGCCGAAGCGGCGATGGTGATCATCATGGCGATCTACGTGATCGCCGCCATCTTCAACCTGCGGATCCCCGATACGGGCGCGCGCTACCCGAAGCAGGAGCGTGGCCCGGTCAAGCTCCTCACCGACTTCGCCGACTGCTTCATGGTGCTCTGGCGCGACAAGCTCGGCCAGATCTCGCTCGCGGTCACGACGCTGTTCTGGGGCGCCGGCGCGACGCTGCAGTTCATCGTGCTGAAGTGGGCCGAAGTCTCGCTCAACATGTCGCTGTCCGAAGGCGCGATCCTGCAGGCGGTGGTCGCGGTCGGTGTCGCGGGCGGCGCGATCGCCGCCGCCGCGCGGATCCCGTTGAAGAAGTCGCTCACCGTGCTGCCCGTCGGCATCATCATGGGCATCGCGGTCATGCTGATGGCGTTCTACACGCGCGACCTGTTCCCGTCGCACTGGGCCGTGCACTTCGGCCACCTGCGCCTGCCGGCGTACCTGATCGTCGCGTACATCTTCCTGATCTGCGTCGGCGCGCTGTCCGGCTACTTCGTGGTTCCGATGAACGCACTGCTGCAACATCGCGGCCACGTGCTGCTGTCGGCCGGCCACTCGATCGCGGTGCAGAATTTCAACGAGAACCTGTCGGTGCTCGTGATGCTGTGCCTGTATGCGGTGCTGGTCTGGCTCGACGTGCCGGTCGGCGTCGTGATCGTGCTGTTCGGCACGTTCGTGTGCCTGACGATGTGGCTCGTGATGCGTCGCCACCAGGCGAACCAGCGTCAGTTCGACTCGGTCGCGCTGATCGGCGAATCGCGGCACTGACGCTACACTTCCTGTTTCCGTCCGTCGGCGCCGGTCTTCGAACCGGCGCCTTGCCATCATGACGCACCCGATACCCAACGTCCTGACGATCGCCGGCTCCGACTCGGGCGGCGGCGCGGGCATCCAGGCCGACCTCAAGACCTTCTCCGCGCTCGGCGCGTACGGCGCGAGCGTGATCACCGCGCTGACCGCGCAGAACACGCGCGGCGTGACCGGCGTGCACGCGCCGGACGCCGCGTTCGTGACCGCGCAGCTCGACGCGGTGTTCGACGACATCCGCATCGATGCGGTCAAGATCGGCATGCTCGCGAACGCGGCGATCGTGCACGCGGTGGCCGACGCGCTGCGGCGCCATGCGCCGCGCTTCGTCGTGCTCGACACGGTGATGATCTCGAAGAGCTCGCATGCGCTGCTCGCGCCCGATGCGGTCGACGCGTTGCGCGACGCGCTGCTGCCGCTCGCGACCGTCGTCACGCCGAACCTGCCCGAAGCGGCCGCCCTGCTCGGCGATGCGCCGGCGACGACCGAAGACGAGATGGTCCGGCAAGGTCAGCTGCTGCTGAAGACCGGTGCACGCGCCGTGCTGATGAAGGGCGGCCATCTGCCCGATACCGCCGCGAGCCCGGACTGGCTCGTCGATGCGGCGCATACGGTGCGGTTCGACGGCGTGCGCGTGCCGGTCAGCAACACGCACGGCACCGGCTGCACGCTGTCGTCGGCGATCGCCGCGCTGCTGCCGCAACAGCCCGATCTCGAGAGCGCGGTGCGCGAAGCGAAGGCCTATCTGACCGGCGCGATCGCCGCGAGCGGCCGGCTCGACGTCGGCCACGGCGTCGGCCCCGTCCATCACTTCCATCGCTGGTGGTAAGCGCCGGCTGACGCGGCGTCAGTGGTCCTGCGCGGCGAACGCCCGCGCACGCGCCGGCCAGTCGTCCGGGACGATGAAGCCGCGTGCCGTCTCCCGCCATACGCCATCGCCGTCGTGTCGATGCACGCCGATCAACGCAGGCGCCTGGCGCGCCGTCAATACGGACGGCAGCTCGAGCGACTGCGCCAGCGGTTCGGGCGCGGCGTCCGCCGCCACCCGTCGCGGCGCGAGCCACGCCAGCCGCGGCAGCACGTTCCACGCCGCTCCACCAGGTTGCGCGGCCGCCCAGGCCGGCCACTGCGCATGCGTGAGCCAGAACCCGCGCGGATGATCGGCCGCGATTTCCGCGGCCACCGGCGGCAGCGGCACGCCGTGCGGATAGAACAGCCAGCCCTTGATGAACATCTGCGCATCGGACGGCGCGCCGTAGCCGAGCAGCGCGAACCCGTGGCGATCGCTCAGCCGCAATTGATGCTCGAGCAAGCGGCTGCGCTTGCGGTCGAGGCGGTCGACGAGATTCGGCCCGACGAAATCCGCGAGCGTTGCGTCGCCGTCCACCGGCGCGCACAGATAGCACTTCACCGCGAGTTCCCAGTGCAAGCGCTGCCCGCCCGGCGCATCGACGAGGAAATCGACTTCGCCGAGCGTCTTGCCGTTGCTGCGCAGCGGCAGATTGGCGGCGACGAGCCGCAGCGACGGCCCGTGCGTGAGGAAATACTCGAGCAGGCATTCGGCATAGCGGCCGAGTCGCACGGGCCGCAGCCCGTCGAGTGCGCGGTGCAGCGGCGCCGGCGCGGCATCGAGCGCGACGAGCCACGCTTCGACGGCCACGCGCTCGACCGCGTCCGACCACGGATGCGCGAGCGGCGCGCCGGGCGCCGCGGTGAGCAGGCTCGGGCTCGCGAGGAGCCAGCCCAGATCGCGGACCGCGGCATCGTGCAGCGTATCGACGAACGCGAACGCCGCGCCGCGCGTCATCGTCCGGCCGGCCCGTTCGCGTCGTCACCCTCTGGCCGCTGGAAGGTATCGCGCGCCAGGCACAGGTCGGCCCACGCCTTCGCCTTGTCCTGCAGGCTGCGCAGCAGGTACGCCGGGTGATAGGTAACGATCACCGGCACGCCTTCATACGTGTGCACGTGGCCGCGCAGCGAGGCAATGCTCGCGTCCGTCTTCAGCAGCGTCTGCGCGGCGAAGCGGCCGAGCGCGACGATCAGCTTCGGCTTCACGAGCGCGACCTGGCGCTGCAGGTACGGCTCGCAGCGCGCAACCTCGTCCGGTTCCGGATTGCGGTTGCCCGGCGGGCGGCACTTGATCACGTTCGCGATGTAGACGTTGTCGCCGCGCTTGAGCGCGAGCGACTGCAGCATGTTGTCGAGCAGCTTGCCGGCCTGGCCGACGAACGGCTCGCCCTGCTTGTCCTCGTTCTCGCCCGGCGCCTCGCCGATCAGCATCCAGTCCGCCTCGCGATCGCCGACACCGAACACGGTATTGGTGCGCTTCTCGCACAGGCGGCAGCTCGTGCAGCCGGCAACGCGGTCGGCCAGCGCATCCCAGTCGAGCATCGCCACCGGGATTGCGGCGGGACGCGATTCGGCCGGCGGCAGCGGATCGCCGGGCGGCGCCGCGTCAAACCAGGCGAAATCGTCCTCGGCGACGGGCGGCATGTCGTCCGCGGCAGCGGCCGGTGCGGGCGTGGTGGGTGCGCGGTCGTCATCGCTCGCGACACGTGCAGCCGAACCGGCCTCGCCCGCCGGTGCCGCAGCGCGTGCGGTTGCGCCGACCGGCGGCGTATCGTCGCGTGCGAACGCACGCGTCGCAGGCGGCTGCGTGTCGCGAGGCTGCTCCGCGACCGGCCGAGGCGTCGCCGCGACGGTTGCGGTCGCAACGGCGGACACCTCGCCCCCCGCGCCGGACGCGGCCGTCGGCGTTGCGCCCGCTTCATCGCCTTCCGCACGCTGCCCGCGCCGCACCCATATTTGCGCGAGCCCCATTTCCTCGAGCGCTGCTTCAGCCCACGCCATGCGCGTCCCCTTCGTCCTTGTTCAGCGTCAGACGCATCACGATCGCGTCTTCCCGGCTGCGATGCCGCGCCGGATAGTAGTTCTTGCGCCGGCCGATCGTCACGAAGCCGAAGCGCTCGTACAGATGGATCGCGCGCGGATTGGACGGCCGCACCTCGAGCAGCACGCCGTCGAGCCGTTCGGCGCGCGAAATGCGCACGGCTTCGCGCAGCAGCGCGAGGCCCGCGCCCGACTGCTGGGCCGCCGGGGCAACGCACAGGTTCAGCAGATGCATCTCGTCGATGACCGGCATCAGCACGCAATAGCCGACGAGCGCGCCCGTGACGTGCCGCAGGCATACGCCGAAATAGCCGTTGCGCAGCGAATCCTCGAAATTGCCGCGGCTCCACGGGAATTCGTACGCGACCTGCTCGATCGCGACGACTTCATCGAGATCGGTATCCGTCATCGGCGACAGATAGCGGTCGCTCAACAATACGCCCGTCATCCTTTCGCTCCGCCCGTCTGCGCCGCGCGGGCCGCGATGCGCTCGGCGGTGGTCTGCGCGACCTTGTCGCGCACGTACTCCGGTGCAGCCCGGTCGGCCGGCACCGTACGGCCGGCGCGGAACGCCCTCAGCGCGACATGCGCGACCGCCAGCGCATGCGGCAGCGCGTCGCCGTCGATCACGGCCGCGGCGGCGGCGGCCGGCAGCTGCGCGCCGAATGCGGCCGCCGCGTTGCCCGCGAGCGTGAACGGCGCGTCGGGCACGCCGACGGCGCCCGGCGCATCGAGCGACGCCGGATGCAGCGTGCGCCAGTCGCCTGCCTGGTCGTCCCACGCGAAGTCGGCCCAGTACGCTTCATCCATCCGCGCATCGAGCGCGGCCAGCACGCGCGTCGTGCCGGGCGCGCGCAGCCGCGCATGCTCGGCACACGCGAGCAGCGTGCCGACCGGCACGACCGGCAGCCCGCGCCCGAACGCGAGCCCCTGGGTAATGCCGGTCGCGGTACGCAGCCCGGTGAACGAGCCGGGGCCCGCGCCGAATGCGATTGCGTCGCAATCGGCGAACGTGAGGCCCGATTCGGTGAAGAGTTCCTGGATCGCTGGCAGCACGCGCGTGCTCGACACGGCGCCCGTCAGCTCGTGGCGGACCCAGGTTTGCGGGGTGGAAACGGCGTCATCGGCCGAAGCCGAGCGCAGCAGCGCGACCGAGCAGTATTCGGTCGACGTATCGATGGCGAGGAGCACTGTTTGCGTCATGGCCGACATTGTAATGCGGCGCCCCGCTCCCACGGGCGATCGGACCCGATCGCGTTGCGCGCGCCGCGCGGCCGGCGGTTTGGAAGGATCGCTCGACCCCGCGCGGCGCGGCGCTTGTTAAGATCGGCCGACTTGAAACCCTTACGGAGACACACGATGAGCGAACTCACCGCCCAATTCGACCAGGCCCAGATCGACGTCAAGCAACTGACCGAGCGACCGGGCAACCTGACGCTGCTGCGCCTGTACGCGCTCTTCAAGCAGGCGACCGACGGCGACGCGCACGGCGACAAGCCCGGCTTCACCGATATCGTCGGCAAGTACAAGTACGACGCATGGGAAGCGCTGAAAGGCACGACCCAGGATGCGGCGAAGCAGCAATACATCGAGCTCGTCGAATCGCTGAAGAACGGCACGGCGTCCTGACCTGCCCCGCCCGCGGCAATAGGCAATCAAATCAGTGGCGCAGCGCAGCAAATATCTTTATAATGCTGGCTGCGTCATCTCCCGCGCTCGGCTCGCAAGCCGTTCCGGCCCGACGCCTCGTAGCGTTAAGCTCCAATCCGGTTTAGAACCTGTCCCCTCCTGCTTCGACCCTCGCGGTCGTCACTTATCAGGCTGGCGGCCCCGCTCCAGAAGCGCGCCGCACCCAAAACAGCTTCTAATGCCTCATCCGCCGACGGTTCGGCGGATTGCACCCGTTTCCCGATTTGCTCGCTGAATCCGACGACTTGGGTATGCGCGATTGGCGCCGACGTTTCACCCACTGTGTTTCAAGGATTGTTATGACTTCGAGCATCAACTCCAGCCCGCTCAACGCGATCGCCGACCAGGCGCTCGGTCTCGAGAACGCCGCCGCACCGGCCGCGGTCGAACCGGCGTCGGACGAGCCGACTTTCGCGTCGCTCGGGTTGTCGCCGGAGATCGTCTCCGCGCTGCAGGCCGCCGGCTACGCCAAGCCGACGCCGGTCCAGCAGCGCGCGATTCCGGCCGGCATCGCCGGCCGTGACCTGCTGGTGTCGAGCCCGACCGGTTCGGGCAAGACGGCCGCATTCATGCTGCCCGCGATCGAACGTTTCGCGCAGCTTCAGAAGACGCAGGCGCAGCAACCGCGTGCGCCGCGTGAACCGAACCAGGGCGACCGCCGTGCGCGCCGCCCGCAACCCGTCGCCCGCCCGGGCCTGCTCGTGCTGACGCCGACCCGCGAACTCGCGATGCAGGTCACCACGGCCGCGTCGACCTACGGCAAGCACCTGAAGCGTCTGCGTACGGTCAGCATCCTCGGCGGCGTCGCCTACGGCCAGCAGCTGATGCTGCTCGCGAAGAACCCCGAGATCCTGGTCGCCACGCCGGGCCGCCTGCTCGACCACCTCGAGCGCGGCCGCATCGACCTGTCCGAACTGAAGATGCTCGTGCTCGACGAAGCCGACCGCATGCTCGACATGGGCTTCATCGACGACATCGAGACGATCGTCGCCGCGACGCCCGAGTCGCGCCAGACGATGCTGTTCTCGGCCACGCTCGACGGCAAGATCGGTTCGCTGACGAGCCGCCTGCTGAAGGATCCGGAGCGCATCGAGATCACGGCGAAGATCGAGTCGCGCGCGAACATCGCGCAGACCGTCCACTACGTCGACGACCGCGATCACAAGGATCGTCTGCTCGATCACCTGCTGCGCGACGACGCGCTCGACCAGGCGATCATCTTCACGGCGACCAAGATCGACGCCGACCAGCTCGCCGGCCGTCTCGCCGACGCCGGCTTCCAGTCGGCCGCGCTGCACGGCGACCTGCCGCAGGGCGCGCGCAACCGCACCATCCGTGCGCTGCGCGAGCGCCGCGTGCGCGTGCTGGTCGCGACCGACGTCGCGGCCCGCGGCATCGACATCCCGGGCATCACGCACGTGTTCAACTACGACCTGCCGAAGTTCGCGGAAGACTACGTGCACCGTATCGGCCGTACGGGCCGTGCCGGCCGTTCGGGCACCGCGGTGAGCCTCGTGCACCACGCCGAACAAGGCGCGCTCAAGCGCATCGAGCGCTTCGTGCGCTCGCCGCTGCCGGTCAACGTGATCGAAGGCTTCGAGCCGCGCAAGGCCCCCCCGCGCAACGATCGCGGCACCGGCGGCCGCGGCCGTCCGGGCGGCGGTAACGGCGGTCGTCGTTTCGGCGGCAAGCCGGGCGGCGGTCATGGCGGCAACGGCCGCAGCTACGGCGGCGGCAATGGCGGCGGCTGGAGCGGCAAGCCGGGCGGCAGCCGTGACGGCGGCCCGCGTCGGGACGGCCAGCGCAGCGGCGGCCCGCGTCGCAGCAATTCGGCGTCGTAAGCACGCCCGGGCGGCCCCGCGCCGCCCCGCCCATCCGGCAGACCGGCGCACCCGCGCCGGTTTTTTTTCGTCCCGCGCCATATTTCACGATACGGAAAATTTTTTTGAGTCGTAAAAAATCATGCTGCGCGGCACAACCTTACAATTGCGAGATGGGAAAAATCGTTTCCCATTGCGAAATAGAATGCGCAACACATTGATTAATAACGATTAAAAAATTTAAAACTTCCTGAGCCAACCTCTGTTTTGCTCCGATCGGCTTGCCTAAACTCTTATACAAGACTTCCCGAAAACGGCGCACACCCTGCCCCCGTTTCGAGAACGGCATCAGTACCGTCCGATTCGACCGATCTGGCAACACATCGCATCAAGGAGCTCATCATGT
Source organism: Burkholderia sp. RF4-BP95 (assembly GCF_001521985.1). Taxonomy (NCBI): domain Bacteria; kingdom Pseudomonadati; phylum Pseudomonadota; class Betaproteobacteria; order Burkholderiales; family Burkholderiaceae; genus Burkholderia; species Burkholderia sp. RF4-BP95. The sequence continues at coordinate 71,930 of NZ_LOSX01000072.1, forward strand.
CGCGACAGCAACAGGCACAGGAACTGCAAAAGCAATGGGAAACCGATCCGCGCTGGAAGGGTATCAAGCGCAGCTACACGGCTGAGGACGTGGTTCGCCTGCGCGGCTCGATCGTCGTCGAGCACACGCTGGCCAAGCGCGGCGCGGAAAAGCTGTGGAGCCTCATCAACGAAGAGCCGTTCGTCAACGCACTCGGCGCGCTGACCGGCAATCAGGCGATGCAGCAGGTGAAGGCCGGCCTCAAGGCAATCTACCTGTCCGGCTGGCAGGTGGCCGGCGACGCGAACGTCGCGGGCGAAATGTACCCGGACCAGTCGCTGTACCCGGCGAACTCGGTGCCGCTCGTCGTCAAGCGCATCAACAATACGCTGACGCGTGCCGACCAGATCCAGTGGTCCGAAGGCAAGAACCCGGGCGACGAGGGCTACGTCGACTTCTTCGCGCCGATCGTTGCCGATGCGGAAGCCGGCTTCGGCGGCGTGCTGAACGCGTTCGAACTGATGAAGGCGATGATCGAGGCAGGCGCATCGGGCGTCCACTTCGAGGACCAGCTCGCGTCGGTGAAGAAGTGCGGCCACATGGGCGGCAAGGTGCTCGTGCCGACGCGCGAAGCGGTCGCGAAACTGTCGGCGGCGCGTCTGGCGGCCGACGTGATGGGCACGCCGACCGTGCTGGTCGCGCGGACCGACGCAGAAGCGGCGGACCTGATCACATCCGACATCGACGACAACGACAAGCCGTTCCTGACGGGCGAGCGCACGGTCGAAGGCTTCTTCCGGACGAAGCCGGGCATCGGGCAGGCGATCTCGCGCGGCCTCGCCTATGCGCCGTACGCCGATCTCGTCTGGTGCGAAACGGGCAAGCCGGATCTGGAGTACGCGAAGAAATTCGCCGAAGCGATCCACAAGCAGTTCCCGGGCAAGATGCTGTCGTACAACTGTTCGCCGTCGTTCAACTGGAAGAAGAACCTCGACGACGCAACGATCGCGAAGTTCCAGAAGGAGCTCGGCGCGATGGGCTACAAGTTCCAGTTCATCACGCTGGCCGGCTTCCATGCGCTGAACTACTCGATGTTCAACCTCGCGCACGGCTATGCCCGCACGCAGATGAGTGCGTTCGTCGAACTGCAGCAGGCCGAGTTCGCGGCGGCGGACAAGGGCTTCACGGCCGTCAAGCACCAGCGCGAAGTCGGCACCGGCTACTTCGACGCGGTCACGCAGACGGTCGAGCGCGAAGCCTCGACGACCGCGCTGCACGGCTCGACCGAAGACGAACAGTTCTTCGACGGCAAGAAGGTCGCGTAACACGCGAAAGCAAGCGTCACGCCGATGCCCGCCCGTCATGCGACGGCGCGGCATCGGCGGCATGGGACAACAATCAGGGAGGAGACGGCTGGCGCGCGGTGACCCGTGCGACCCGCCGCGCGGCCTGCGGCCGCCTGCAACGACGCGCGCCGGCTTCGTCCGGCGCGCCTTTTTTCAGCGGCGCCGCCGTGCCGCCGCCCGCGCGGCCCTGCACGGCGCCGCGGCTACCGATAGACGATCACCGGAATTTTCGTATGGGTCAGCACGCGCTGCGTTTCGCTGCCGATCAGCAGACTGCCGAGCCCGCGGCGTCCGTGCGACGCCATGAAGATCACGTCGCAGCCACCGCGTTCGGCTGCCTCGATGATGCCGAGATACGGCGACGGATGCACGCTGGTCCAGCTGTCGCAGACGACGCCGGCTGCCTTCGCGGCCGCCTGCACGTCGTCCAGGTGCGCGCGCGCCTCGCGCTCGCTACGCGCCCGGAAATCGGCGGGCGGTTCGATGATCACTTCGGAAAACGGCGAGTATGGATACTGCGGCAGGCACGCATAGGCCGTGACCTGCGCGCCGACCGCGCGCGCCAGGTCGATCGCGCCGTCGATCGCCTTCTGCGACAGCTCGGAGCCGTCGGTTGGAACGAGGATGTGCCGGAACATCGCGCCCTCCTGCGTCAGATGCACCGCGCGCGCCGCGACCCCATGCGGGCCGACCCCGGCGCGTCGCGCATGCCAGTTTCGATTGTAGTGCGCGAAACCGGGCGACCGGCGCCGGCAGCGGGTTCGCCCTCATATCGGAAACGCGCGGGCGGGCGCGCCCTACTCGCCCCAATACCCGGGCCGCTCGTACGTATGTTTCAGGTAATCGAGAAACAGGCGCACGCGCAGCGGCAGGTGGCGGCGCTGCGGAAATACCGCGTGGATGCCGATCGGCGGCGCCGCGAACGCATCGAGCACGCTGACGAGGCGCCCGGCCGCGATGTCGTCGCCGACTTCCCACCACGAGCGCCATGCCAGGCCGTACCCGGCGAGGCACCACTCGTGCAGCACCGCGCCGTCCGAGCATTCCATCGTGCCGTTTACGCGAATCGACACGACCTTGTCGTCCTCCTGGAACGCCCAGCCGCGCTGCTGGTTCGCGTTCGCGGCAAGCGCGAGGCAGTTGTGGCGCGCGAGTTCGGCGAGCGTGGCCGGCGTGCCGCGCCGCGCGAGATACGCGGGAGACGCGACGCACACGCGCCGGTTCTCGCCGAGCTTCAGCGACACCAGCGACGAATCGGGCAGCTCGCCCAGCCGCACCGCGCAATCGAACCCTTCGTTGACCAGATCGACCATCCGGTCGGACAGGTCGAGCGTGACCGACACGTCCGGATGCGCGCCGCTGAATTCGGGCACGAGCGGCGCGACGTGGCGCCGGCCGAAGCCGGCCGGCGCGGAAATGCGCAGGTGGCCGCTCGCCTTCACGCCGCCGGCAGACACGCTCGCCTCCGCGTTCTGCATGTCGTTGATGATCCGCTGGCAATCCTCGAGGAAGGCCGAACCCTCGAAGGTCAGCGTGAGCTTGCGCGTCGTGCGCACCAGCAGCTTGACGCCGAGCCGCTCCTCGAGCGCGTCGAGGCGGCGGCCGATGATCGCCGGCGCGACGCCTTCCGCGTGCGCGGCCGCCGACAGGCTGCCCTTCGCCGCGACCGCGGCGAACGTTTCGATCTGTTTGAACCGGTCCATGACTCGCCAGGGCGGCGCTCCCGCCCTCCAAATAGCTTGAGCGGTCAAGATTATGTATATGAAAGTAAAAGATCAAGTGATGATTAGCGTCTTTTTTAGCACCTGTTATCACGAATAGAATCGATCCGACCTCTGAAACTGGAGCGCAAGGCTATGTCGGCCACAACGACACTCTCCTCTCCCGACGCAATCCTCTTCGACGCATTCGGCACGTTGTTCGACGTGCATGCGGTCGTGGCCGCGGCAGAGCAGATGTTTCCCGGTCACGGGGAGCGGTTGTCGCAGCTGTGGCGACGCAAGCAAATCGAATACTCGCAGTTGCGCACGCTCGCCGATCCGTCCGGCGCCCGCTATCGGCCGTTCCGCGACATCACGCTGGACGCGCTGCGGTTCGCCGCGCGCCTGCTCGGCCTCGCGCTGAACAGCGCGGCCGAAAAGCGGCTGATGGACGAATACGCGTGCCTGTCCACCTATCCCGACACGGTGCCCGCGCTGCGCAAGCTGCGCGCGCTCGAACCGCGCCCGCCGCTCGCGATCCTGTCGAACGGCAACCCGGAGATGCTCGACATCGCGATCAAGAGCGCCGGCATGACCGGCCTGTTCGATCGTGTGCTGTCGGCCGACGCGGTGCGCGCGTACAAACCGAGCCCGGTCGCGTACGCGCTCGGCACCGCCGCGTTCGGCGCGAATCCGCGCGACATCGTGTTCGTGTCGTCGAACGCCTGGGACGTCGCGGGCGCCGCCTGGTTCGGCTACACGACGTTCTGGCTCAACCGCACGGGCGCGCCCGCCGAGGAACTCGGCGCGCCGCCCGACGGCACCGGCAGCGGCATGGCCGACCTGCTCGCATTCCTCGCCACCCCGGCTCCGTCCGGCAGACCCGCGAACCGCGCGCGCCCCGGCCCGGGCGCATGACGTTCGCGGCGCTGCCGCCTTCCCCCTTCACCGAAACCGCAACTGACCGACCAAGGAGATGAGACTCATGAGCACCCCGATCACGCTGCCGCAAGGCATGGCGATCACCGGCGAAATCAAGCCGGGTTACGAAGCGATCCTGACGCCTGAAGCGCTCGCACTCGTCGCGGCGCTGCACCGCGCGTTCGAGCCGCGCCGCCAGGCGCTGCTGCAGGCCCGCGTCGAGCGCACCAAGCGCCTCGACGCCGGCGAACGCCCCGATTTCCTGGCCGATACGAAGGCGATCCGCGAAGGCGACTGGAAGGTCGCGCCGCTGCCGGCCGACCTGCAATGCCGCCGCGTCGAGATCACCGGCCCCGTCGAGCGCAAGATGATCATCAACGCGCTGAACTCCGGCGCCGATTCGTACATGACGGACTTCGAGGATTCGAACGCGCCGAACTGGACGAACCAGATCGACGGCCAGATCAACCTGAAGGACGCCGTGCGCCGCACGATTTCGCTCGAGCAAAACGGCAAGTCGTACCGGCTGAACGACAAGGTCGCGACGCTGATCGTGCGTCCGCGCGGCTGGCACCTCGACGAGAAGCACGTGACGGTCGACGGCCAGCGCGTGTCCGGCGGCATCTTCGATTTCGCGCTGTTCCTGTTCCACAACGCGAAGGAACTGATCGCGCGCGGCTCGGGCCCGTACTTCTACCTGCCGAAGATGGAAAGCCATCTCGAGGCGCGCCTGTGGAACGACATCTTCGTCGCCGCACAGGAGGCAGTCGGCGTGCCGCGCGGCACGATCCGCGCGACGGTGCTGATCGAGACGATCCTCGCGGCGTTCGAGATGGACGAGATCCTGTACGAACTGCGCGAACACAGCTCGGGCCTGAACGCCGGCCGCTGGGACTACATCTTCTCGGCGATCAAGAAGTTCAAGAACGACCGCGACTTCTGCCTGGCCGACCGCTCGAAGATCACGATGACGGTGCCGTTCATGCGCGCATACGCGCTGCTGCTGCTGAAGACCTGTCACAAGCGCAACGCGCCGGCGATCGGCGGGATGAGCGCGCTGATTCCGATCAAGAACGATCCGGAAGCGAACGACAAGGCGATGGGCGGCGTGCGGTCGGACAAGCAGCGCGACGCGACCGACGGCTACGACGGCGGCTGGGTCGCGCACCCGGGCCTCGTGCCGATCGCGATGGAAGAATTCGTCAAGGTGCTCGGCGACAAGCCGAACCAGATCACGAAGCAGCGCGACGACGTCCAGATCGAAGGGAAGAACCTGCTCGACTTCCAGCCCGAAGCGCCGATCACCGAAGCCGGCCTGCGCAACAACATCAACGTCGGCATCCATTATCTCGGCGCCTGGCTCGACGGCAACGGCTGCGTGCCGATCCACAACCTGATGGAAGACGCGGCGACCGCCGAGATTTCCCGCTCGCAGGTGTGGCAGTGGATCCGCTCGCCGAAGGGCGTGCTCGACGACGGCCGCAAGGTCACCGCAGAGCTCGTACGCGAATTCGCGAAGGTCGAACTCGAGAACGTGAAGCGTTCGGTCGGCGGCAACACGCAGCCGTACGAGCGTGCCGCGGCGATCTTCGAACAGATGTCGACGTCGGAAGGCTTCACCGAATTCCTGACGCTGCCGCTGTACGAGGAAATCTGACGACGCGGACGGGGTCGACCTGCTCGCCCCGCCCCGTCCTGCCCGCCGGTCGAGCGACACGCGACACGCAACACGGCGGCATGAAAAAAGCGCCCCGCGGGGCGCTTTTTCCTTTTGCCGTGCAGCCGTTCGCCGCGCGGACGCTCAGGCGGCTTCCCGCTCGCGCCGGTGCTGAACCCAGTCGCCCGACGCAATGCGCGGACGGTCGGCTGCCGCATGCGCTGCGACCGGATAGTAGACGCACGCATACGTCCGGCCGCCGAGCTCGACGGTCACCGGCTCCTGCCGGAACAGCGCGTCGACGCCCGGATAAACGCGCTCGATCTCGTCGAGCACAGGCACCAGTTGTTCGTCGATCTCGTAGACGTCGCCCCATACCAGCGACTGGCCGGCCGGCCCGGCGACCATGCCCGGATACGTGCCGAAATCGTACAGTTCGCCCGGCAGCGCGGCCGCACCGAGCAGCGTCGGCGCGGCGATCCCGTGCCGCGCGGCCGCATGGCCGATGTCGTTGGCTTCTCCCGCTCTCAACGTGCCGTAGACGAATACGTAGCGCATTGTGGTTCTCCTCTTTGATTCAGGTGTTGCCGTGCCGGGCCGGGCCGTCGCGGCCGCGCCGCGGGCGCCGGCGTCGCCGGGGCGCCGCTCGCGCGAGGACGCGCCCGCATCGATAGACCGCGCCGGCGGCCCGATGGTTCTTTCGGCACGACGCGGCGCGCTGGCCCTGAACCCGGCTTGCGTGGGCCGGAATGCGTGCGGCCCCATACAAAGTTCATTTGAACGGTGCATTATCGGCCGAAAAACCGCCGCATGCGCCTGCGCGGCGCCTTCTAAAATAACGGCATTGCCGCCGCGCCGACCGAATCGTCCATGAATCCGCCTGCCCAAGCCGACGCATCGAATCCCTACGACGTCATCGACATTCCGCCCGAGTTCGCGCCGACCCGCGTCCACCCGATGCGCGTCCGGGCGCGGCAGGTGGATGCCGGCCGCCGGATCCCGCTGCACACGCATGCGTGGGCGCAGCTTGCGTATGCGTCGCGCGGCGTGCTGCGCGTCGCGACGACCGGAACGACCTGGATGGTGCCGCCCTCCCGCGCGATCTGGGTGCCGCCGCACGTCACGCACGAGGTCGTGATCGTCGAGGAAGCGTACTTGCGCACGCTGTATATCGACGAGTCGGTCGTGCCGGATGGGCTCGACGCGTGCCGCGTCGTCGAGGTGACGGGCTTGCTGCGCGAACTGATCGTCGCACTCGACGCGCGCGACCTGAGCGGCGAGCGCGAACGGCTGCTGTGCGGGCTCGTGCTCGACGAATTGAGCCGCGCCGAACCGCTGCCGCTCGCGGTGCCGATGCCCGACGAGAAGCGGCTGCGCTTGCTGTGCGAGTCGGTGCTCGCACAGCAAGCGCACGCGGAATCGCTCGAACACTGGGCGAGTGAGGTCGGCGCCAGCACGCGCACGATTTCGCGGCTGTTCAAGCAGGAGCTGGGCGTGAGTTTTTCACAGTGGCGGCAGCAGGCGCTGCTCGCGCGCGCGATTCCGCTGTTGAACCAGGGGCGTCCGCTATCGCACATCGCGCGCGAACTCGGCTATCAGAGCCAGAGCGCGTTTTCGGCGATGTTCCGGCGCGCGTTCGGCGAAAGCCCGCGCGCATTCATGCTGCGAGGCTACGAGCATCGCGGCGCGGAAGACGACATCGCCGCCAGCGACATCCCCGACGACGACGCGATCGGCACCGCACGCTGACGTCGCCATGTTGCCCGCGGCCTTGTGCCGTTACGCGTTCAGACCGCGCGCACCATATGGCGGATCGATCCGAGCTGCGCCAGCCTCGGCCCGGTAACGCGGTACCCCATGCGCTGGTAGAGCTTCGCGGCCGGATTGTCGACGAACACGCGCAACTGAAGTTCGCGCAGCCCGCGGGCGCGCGCCCAGCGGTGCGACATGTCGAGCATGTAGGTGCCGGCCCCCTGCCCGCGATGGCCGGCGGCGATCTGCACATCGCGGATGTGCAGCGAGTCGCCCTCCTCGGTCACGCGTAGCACGCCGATCCGCTCGCCATCGGCTTCCAGAATGAAGTTCTCGGATTCGCGCCAGCTCGCATAGAACAGGTCGCTACGCCAGACGAGCCCATGGCGCTTGTAATAGCCGCCCATGTTGCCGTGCGTGAGCGCCTCGGCAAACGGAAAATCGCCAGGCTCTGCTGGCCGGAGCTGATACAGCAATCGCAGGTCGGTCGGATCGAGCATCGCGCGGGGGTCAAGTACGCATCCCGCCACGATAGCGCAGTCGCGGGTGGATGCAATCGCGAATTTCTCGTAGCGACACGCGGATCGGCAATGCAAACGAAAAAGCCCGCGCAAGGCGGGCTTCTTCATTTTTGGCGGAGCGGACGGGACTCGCCTACATCCCGCAGGCCGCGGCTGCGCGTGCACGCGCAGCCCTTCGAGTCCCGCCGGAAGCCGCGCAGGCGGCTTCCTCCACTCCGCAGTCAAACGCCCGCAAGCGGGCGCGATCAACGATACAAATGAAAAAGCCCGCGCAAGGCGGGCTTCTTCATTTTTTTTGGCGGAGCGGACGGGACTCGAACCCGCGACCCCCGGCGTGACAGGCCGGTATTCTAACCGACTGAACTACCGCTCC